>CAZDOM010000046.1:0-21119 GCA_964507015.1 uncultured Rikenellaceae bacterium
AGATCTGTGTATAAGGATCTCCCGGCACATTGTAAGGATAATCCTTCAGATTATAGCTTGCAGGGGCTGAAAGTACACCTGCCAGTGCTGCATCATTTGCAGAAGGTATCTTATCGATATCAGTTTTTGAGAAATTAGCGCTGAACCCGGCATTGAAATTATCTCCCAATTTTCTTTCAGCAGAAGCTTTCCCATTCCATCTGTTCATCCCTGTTGCAAGAGCAACCCCGCTTTGCGAGGTTTGGCTTAATCCCAGCGCAAAATTGCCATTCTCCATTGCCTGGCTTACATTGGCATTGATAGTTGCCGAGTACCCTGTTCTGAAATAACGCTCCCAGTTATTGAATACCTGGGGAGTGACCCATGGATCATCTGCCATTGCAGTTTCGAGCTGGGGTACAAAAAATTCTCCGGGATGTCCGTTAGCATTGCCACCATTTACAGGATCATCAGGCAGATCTACTATTTTTGGTCCCCACGAAAACGGATTATTAGGGACATAAACTCCGTATGAGCCCTGAGCATAGGTAGACTGATAATCAGGATTTCTCGAGACCTGAGAAAAAGCACTTGTATGAGATATATTAACAACAGGCTTTCCTATTTTGTTATAACGACCACTCTTTGTCGTAATAACAACCACACCGTTTGATGCGCGGATACCATAAAGAGCTGCGGCAGCCTGGCCCTTAAGGATATTAATACTCTCAATATCAGAAGGGTTGATATCCACAGCACGGTTGGAAATATCTGATCCTGATACTCCCGATCCGGCTGTTGAGAAGTCGCCACCTGCACCCGACTGAATATCTGCAGTCGAAGCAATTGGCATACCATCAACAATGTAGAGAGGTGTGTTGTTCCCTGTAAAAGAACGGGCTCCACGTATCACAATCTGTGACGAAGCACCTGGCATACCGCTTGAAGGCTTAATGTCAATACCGGCAATCTTGCCCTGCATTGCACCTGCCAGGTCAGAGTTCCCTGTTCGTTCTATTACATCAGTTTTAACATCCTGGACTGCATACCCCAGGGCTTTCTTCTCCCTCGAGATACCAAAAGCTGTAACAACAACTTCATCCAGACCCATTACATCAGGTTCCATGACAACATCAATGACAGTCTGGTTCCCGATCTCAACCTCCTGCCTCTTCATACCTATATATGAAAAAACAAGTGTTGCAGCGTCCTGTGGAACAGCAAGAGTATATTTGCCATTGATATCTGTTACTATCCCGACAGTGGTTCCCTTTACAGAAACTGATACTCCCGGCATAGCCCCCTCTCCTTCTACAGAAGAGATCACAGTACCAGAAATAGTCTTTTGCTGGGCGTTTGCTGATAAAATAAACCCGCAAAAAACTAAAAACATCAAGAGAAATTTTCTCATAGCTTGTAGTTTAGGTTAATAATTAATAAATAGTGAGGAATACTGAGATTCCTTTACTGTCCATAATTGTGACTGTGTCACTTTAAAGATTTGAATTTAAACAAGCCATTCCTTGATTCATGAACTCAATCAACAGATTGCACATCCGGGTTTATAAATGGCATAAAATGATTTCCCGATTATTTTAAGTGAACGTCTGAATTACTCTTCTTTTATCTCTTTTTTGCTTATTTTTGTTACCATATCAAACTGATTATTTAATCCCGTTCATGGCTGGTTTTTCACATTTACATGTCCATACACAGTACTCTATATTGGATGGAGCCTCACGCATATCCACTCTCATTGATAAAGTAAAATCACTGGGTATGGATTCCCTGGCAATTACCGATCATGGCAACATGTTCGGCGTAAAAGAATTTCACAATACAGCCACAAAGAAGGGTATCAGACCAGTTATAGGATGTGAAATTTATGTCGCAAAACGTTCAGTTGATGAAGTAACAGAAAAAGAGGACCGCTCGGGAGATCACCTTATCCTCCTTGCAAAGAACCTTACAGGATACAAGAATCTCATTAAACTTGTTTCCATAGCCTGGACAAAAGGCTTCTATTATAAGCCAAGAGTCGATAAGGAATTGCTTGCAAAATACCATGAGGGAATTATCGCCTCCTCAGCCTGCCTGGCCGGAGAGATACCTGATGAGATCCTTAACGGCTCTATGGAGGGAGCGGAAACTGCACTCAAAAGTTACCTTGATATATTCGGAGATGATTTTTACCTCGAGATCCAGAGACACGAAACCTATGATCCTGATGCTGACAGATCCGTTTTCCCTTTGCAACAAAAGGCCATTGAATCTATAAAAATACTTGCTGTAAAATATAATGTAAAACTGATAGCTACCAACGATGTACATTTTATTAATGCTGAAGATGCTGAAGCCCATGACAGACTCATCTGTATAAACACTGTTAAAGATGTTGACGACCCCGACAGGCTCAGATATACAAAACAGGAGTATATAAAAAGTGAAGAAGAGATGAGGGCTATATTCAGCGATATACCTGAAGCTATTGATAATATTCCCGGGCTCGTGGCTAAAATAGAAAAATATAAGCTTGACCATGAGCCTATTATGCCAGAGTTTGAGCTGCCGGAGGGTTATAATAATAAAGATGAATATCTAAGATCAATAACCTATGAGGGAGCAAAAGAACGATGGGGTGATCTTACCAGGGAACAGACTGAAAGAATTGACTTTGAGCTTGACACCATTGCTAAAATGGGATTTCCCGGATACTTCCTGATAGTCCAGGATTTCCTCAGAGCTGCAAGGGAAATGGGAGTCTCTGTCGGACCGGGGCGAGGATCGGCTGCCGGCTCTGCAGTAGCTTTTTGTTTGAAAATAACTGATATCGACCCCATTAAATATGGCCTCCTCTTCGAGCGTTTTCTTAATCTTGATCGAATCTCAATGCCCGACATAGATATTGATTTTGATGAGGATGGAAGGGAATCCGTTCTCAGGTATGTGGTGAATAAATATGGCCATGATAAGGTTGCCCATATAATAACTTTCGGATCTATGGCTGCAAAGATGGCTATTAGAGATGTCGCCAGGGTTCAGAAGCTCCCTCTTCCCGATGCCGACAGATTAGCCAAACTGGTTCCGGAACGACCCGGAGTATCTCTTACACAAGCCTATAATGAGGTACCCGAACTGGCAAAAGAGAGAGAATCATCAAATAAACTGATTGCCACAACCCTGAAATATGCCGAAGTGCTTGAAGGCTCAATAAGGCAGACAGGCGTACATGCATGCGGGATAATTATAGGCAAGGATTCACTTGATAATCATATTCCTATTTGTACGGCAAAAGACACCGACCTGTATGTAACTCAATACGACGGTAACCATGTGGAATCAGTGGGTCTTTTAAAAATGGATTTCCTGGGTCTTAAAACCCTTTCAATAATCAGGGATGCTGTTGAAAATATACAAAAATCCAAAGGCATCAATATAAATATAGATGCCATTCCTCTTGACGATAAGAAAACTTTTGAATTATTCAGTAACGGGGAAACCACAGGGATTTTTCAGTTTGAATCAACCGGGATGAAAAGATACCTTAGAGACCTTGAACCAAACAGGTTCGAGGATCTTATTGCAATGAATGCCCTTTACCGGCCAGGACCCATGGAATATATCCCTAAATTCATCAGGAGAAAACATGGCCGTGAAGCAATAGATTATATGGTGCCGGCTATGGAGAAATACCTTAGTGACTCATACGGTATTACTGTATACCAGGAGCAGGTGATGCTTCTATCACAAGAACTTGCAGGTTTTACAAAGGGAGAAGCTGATTCCCTCAGGAAGGCAATGGGTAAAAAGAAGAGATCTATCATGGATGAAATGAAGATCAAATTCTTTGAGGGATGTACAAAACATGGATATAATGAAAATATTATTACAAGGATATGGACTGACTGGGAGGCTTTTGCACAGTATGCTTTCAATAAATCACATTCTACATGCTATGCACTGATTGCTTACCAGACCGGGTATCTTAAAGCAAATTACCCTGCTGAATTTATGGCAGCAGTTTTGAGCCGTAACATCAATGACATCAAAAAAATCACCATTTTCATGGATGAAACCCGGCGAATGGGAATGGAAGTGCTTGGACCGGATATAAATGAGAGCCATGTAAAGTTCACCGTTAATAAAGACGGTAATATCCGTTTTGGTCTGGGTGCAATTAAAGGTGTTGGAGAAAATGCTGTACTACAGCTTATTGAAGAGAGGGAAAAGAATGGACTCTATAAAAATATGTATGATCTTGTTGAAAGGGTAAACCTTAATTCACTAAATAAGAAAGCTCTGGAAGCCATGGCAGTAGCCGGAGCGTTTGACTGTTTCTCAGAAATCTCAAGATCCCAGTATTTTGCTCTTGATACTAAGGGTTCAAGCTTTATCGAAAGTCTTATTAGATATGGGAACAATGCAAGGACAGTTAAAATGTCAAGCCAGAATACTCTTTTCGGCGACAGTAATGGTTTTGATATGGTAAAACCGGTACCGGCAGAATGCCCTGACTGGCCCAAACTGGAAAAACTTAATCGCGAAAAAGAGGTTATAGGAATATATCTCTCTTCACACCCCCTTGATGACTTCCTACTGGAAATAAATACCTTCACAACAACAACCCTGGCAGAACTCCAGAATCTCAGAGATTACCTTGACAGGGATGTGGTTGTGGCCGGAATGGTGATTGAAACAAAAAACGGAACAGGTAAAAATGGGAAACCATATGGTTCTTTTATATTACAGGATTATTCCGACTCCTTCAGATTTATATTATTTGATAAGGATTATGTAGATAACAGCAAATTCCTTACAACAGGATATTATCTGCTTATTAAAGGAAGAGTCCAGAAAAGAAGATTCAAGGATGACCAGCTGGAATTCAGCATAAAAAAGATAAACCTTCTTTCGAGTGTAAAAGATGAGCTTATCCAGTCTGTTACACTTAAAATTGATATTGAAAATCTTAACTCGGAAATGATAAATGAACTTAAAGACCTTATCAGGGAAAACAAGGGCGAAACAGAATTAAAATTTTTGTTTCTGGATAAAGAGAACAAGATCTCATTACCTATGTTTTCGAGGACAATCCATATAAGACTTAACAACGATCTAATATCATATCTTGAGGATCATCCCGGTATTGAATATAAAGTTAATTGATTATATTTACGACTGGCATTTTATTAATATTAAACAGACAACATTATGGCCTTAGAGGTAGATGACAAAAACTTTGATGAAACTGTACTTGTTTCCGATATACCTGTGATTGTTGACTTCTGGGCAGAGTGGTGTGGTCCTTGCAGAATGATTGCACCAATTATGGAAGAAATGTTAAATGAATATTCAGGCAAAGCAATGATAGTAAAATGTGATGTCGACAACAGTCCCCAGGTTACTTCCAGGTTTGGGATCAGGAATATCCCGACAGTCCTGTTCTTTAAAAATGGAGAGGTTGTTGACAAACAGGTGGGAGCAGTCCCAAAAAGCAATTTTGTAAATAAGTTAAATGCATTACTTTAAGGAAAGTATATTGACAGGATAGCCGTACAGAATTGCTGTGACGGCTATTTTTTTAATTATTTATCTATGACAGTCTGTGTTTTTGCATCTTCAAGCAGCAGGATTAACAATGAATTCGGAACAGCTGCTGCCAGGCTTGGGACACTTCTGGCACAATCCGGAATGGATGTGATTTACGGTGGTGGAGGAATAGGCCTTATGGGTAAACTGGCTGATGCTGTAATTGAAAACCATGGGAAAATAACCGGTGTCATACCTTTGTTTATGAAGGAAGAAGGCTGGGGACATCAGCAACTGAGTGAAATGATCGTTACACCGGATATGGGAGAAAGAAAAAGAACAATGTTCGGGATGTCCGATGCAGTTGTTGCACTTCCGGGTGGAGTAGGTACTCTTGAAGAACTTACAGAAGCAATAACACTGAAACAACTAAGTCTTTTTGACGGACCCGTTATTATTCTCAATACCCTCGATTTTTACAAATCATTTTTTGAATTCCTCGACAATATGATTGACACTCATTTTCTCAGAAAAGAGCACAAAGGTATCTGGGAAACAGTTAATACCCCTGAAGAGGTAATCACTGCGCTCAACAGGAAAGACAGCGGTAACGAAGAGTGGCGCAAGATTGCTAAAATCTGATATCAGGGTATCTTCGTCCCAATGAACATGATGTCATCAACCTGTGGAAGATCTCCTTTCCACTCAAGGATTTCCTTTTCAAGCTTTTGACGCTGCTCTGCCACGGGAAGATTATAGATTTCAGATAGTAACTTTTTAACATTTCCGGATTTATATTTTTTAGCTTCAGGAGATCCAAACTGATCGGCATAACCATCGGAACACATATAAATCATATCTCCTGATTTTATGTCAACCTGTTGATTTACAAATGTTTTCTTTGCTTCAATTGATGACATGCCTATCGGGAATCTGTCTGCTTTATATGTAATTAGCTCTCCATCTCTGACCAGATATAACGGATTATAGGCACCTGCATATTCAAGTTTGGATTCTTTTCTGTTAAAAGCAATCAGTGCAAGGTCCATCCCATCATTTATTGTCTCTTCTTTCCTCTGCATCAGCGCTTTAACAACTTCAACATTCAACTGGTCGAGGATTGCTCCCGGCCTTATTATTCCATATTCGCGTACAACTTTATTCAGTGAATTATGACCTATTATCGACATAAAAGCACCCGGTACGCCATGTCCTGTACAATCAACTGCTGCTATGAACTGAATATCACCATTATCATACATCCAGTAGAAGTCGCCGCTGACAATATCCTTTGGCATATAAAGAACAAATGTTTCATGGAACGAATCTTCCCTGGGAAGCATGGCTCGCTGAATACGTTCTGCATACCTTATACTTGCTGTTATATCACGGTTCTTCTCTTCAATCTCCATACTTTTCTGAACCACTTCAGCTGTTCTTTCAACCACTTTAGCTTCAAGTATTTTCTTCTCCCTGATAAGGTTTTTCTCTCTTATCTTAATATATGATATAATCCCGATACCGGCAAGAATAATACAAATGGCAATAAACCATGGAGTCTGGTAGAATGGTGGTTTGATTGTAAAAGCATATTCAAACGGATCTTCATTCCAGTACCCATAGCTGTTTGATGCCATTACCATAAAAGTATAATGTCCCGGTGCCAGGTTAGGATAATAATCCATTGTCTGGCTGGTAGGGGGTCTCCAGTCCGGATCTGCACCTTTCAGCATTACTTTGAATTTTACAGCACCCGGATCAGAAAGGCTGACGCTGTAGTAATTGAATACAAGCGATTTTTCCTTATAATTAAGCTTCAAACCCTCCTTCATTTCCCTTGGGATGTAATTGACCTCCATGCTGCTGACATGAGTCAGGGGTTTTGAATCAACCGGAGGCATATTTGATGGAGAAAGCCTGGTAACTCCATTGGCTGTTCCAAACCACAGGTTACCCTTACTATCTGAAATTGAGGCATTTTCAAGTGCTTCTATCCCGGTAAATCCGCTTCTTTTGGTAAAAGTGGCAATGGTACTGTCGGATAAATTATACCTGTTAAGGCCGTAATTTGTTCCAATATAAAGGAAGTGGTCACCTTCAGGCTGAAGCAGTTTAATATTGTTTGACAGAAGTCCTGCTCTTTCATTCAGGGTGAATATTACTGAATCATTTTCGATACAGAGAAGACCGCTTGTTGTACCTACCCAGATCTTGGAATCAGTAGTTTGTGAAATTGTAACAGGTACATATCCTTCACCAATATCTATAATTTTGAATTCTCCTGTTTTGCAGTCATACTTTGTAAGACCGCTCTTATTCTCAGATCCGATCCAGATATGGTTCTTATCATCACAAAACAGCGCTTTGATAAAAGTACCTGCAAGACCCGATGCCTGTGTAAATGTCTCCTCTTTAGTACCATTCCATACAACAAGTCTGTCCTGGCAGCCAATCCATACCCTGTTCTGCTGATCAATTTCAAGAGCATAAATTGTCCCAAAGGGGTCAAGCCTGCTGTTCAGCCATGTGTCATAAACAAATCTTCCGGTTTTTAAATCATAATATGATAATCCGTTGCCTTCCGTTCCGATCCATATTTTACCTTTTTTACCGGCTTTGATATGTTTTATCTTATTGCCAATAGCATTTTTTGCATTATTAAATAGTTGTACCTGTTCACCCTCTTTCTTTCCGGGATTATATACAGATATGCCCGCATTGGTACCGAACCAGTATCTTCCGAGTTCATCCTCCTCAACAGCTCTGACTCCATTATCGGGCAGTATATTGTCATCGGCGAATGTTACAAAATGGTCTCCTTTATATATGCTAATACCTGTATAATGATCAGCGATAATCATATTCTTTTCATTATCCTCGAGGAGCCAGTGTATTGTTATTGCCTCAAGACCATTTGATGCGTTGAATATTGTCATTCTCTCTCCTGAGAATACAGTTATTCCGCCGCCGTATGTTCCAACCCAGATATTTCCTCTATAATCTTCAGTGATAAATGAAATGTGGTTTTTGGAGAGGCCGTCCCTGTGATCATAAATCATCATTGAGTCAAGAGACGAGATATACCTGTAAAGGCCGCCATTATATGTTCCAAACCAGAAGTCTCCTCTTGAATCCTCAAAAAGTGTAATAACGGCAAAATATTTTGGTAAGCCCGGCAGGCTGAAATTTTCAAACTCGTCCTTTTCAGAATTATACCTTTTAATCCCCAGATTCGGATCAACACAATAGAATGTACCATTTCTTCCAATATAAGATGAAGAGATCTGGTCGCTGAGACCCTCTCTTCCCCTGTATTGCTTGCCGTATAACAGAGTATCACCGGGTTCCGGAAAGGGAATCCTGATAGCTCCGTTACTAAAAGTAGTGATCCACAAATAACTTCCGATCTGTTTTATACTCGTTATATCACCTGCGATGGAAATGGAATCTAATTTCATGTTCCGGAACCTCATCCCTTCATACAGACTGAATCCTCCGTTAAGATGTCCGAACCATATCCTGCCCAGAGAATCTTCAGCTATGCTGTATACTCCACCACCTGCCATACCATCAGCAGTAGTAAAATTTTCAAACTTGGATCCGTCAAATCTCGAAACACCGCTTTCGGTACCGAGCCATATCCAGTCGTTCATGTCCTGAAGTACAGTATATACCTTTGAGGAGCTTAATCCCTCTTCTACCCCGTATTTCTCAAAAAAATATGTCTGAGCCTCAGAAACAGAGGAAAAAAGGATTATAAATAAAGTCATCAGGCAAATAAGCCTGATGACCTTAATCTTGTAAGACCAAAATTCTATTTTCATTCGTATTATCTGGCTATAAAGAAGAATGTCCCATCCTCATCTTTCAAACCGGTTATTTTTCCGAATTTGGGTTTCTGCTGGTTGTTGCTTCCAACTGCTGTCGATACTTTTGCCACTATCTCTTCTATAGGGATACAGGCATTCGGATTATTCTGTAATGCTGTAGCAAAGGTACGTGTGAACTGAGAATCATCAACAGCAAGCTCATAACCTGCCGAGGAGAAAACCTGTGATGATTTGAACTGGGTTGCCTGCCAGTCGTCACAACTTCTCTGTTTCAGTTCCGATCTCATTGCCTGGTAGAAGCTGGGGCCCGATTCACAGGCATCAGTAACTACAAGAGTATGTGTGAGATAAGTAAGGTATGCTTCCATCGAAGCCCTGAGGGTATTGAGATTGAAATAAGTAAACTCATCATCGCGTTGTGCATCAACAGGAATCCAGTATCCGACATCATTAACGAACTTACCATGACCTGCATACCATATAAGCAGCGATTTAACCTGGTTTGCCTTGATAAGATCTCTTAACTCAATAGAAAAGAACCTTTCCATTTCTGCTTTGGTAAGGTCTTGCTTAATAATAATATTGTGTATCTGGTACTTTGTAAAGGCTGCTGACATTGTGTTGACATCCTTTACAGGGCCGTCCAGGCTGGCAAAAGTAGTGTACTTTGAATTTTGAATAAACACAACCCATGTTTTACCCATCGGATTAGATTCGGAAATCTCTGCACCCTCCCTGTTGAATCTGAATTCTGCTGTTGTTTTATTTCCGTATATATCCTCTGCTTCAACAATTATCTTGCTCTTATTCATTATATCCACAGTTGCTGTAAAAGACGGATTAAGATCTCCTACAGGATAGCTCGCAGTAACTCCGTCAATGAAGACAGATTTGATTTTGCTTTCATCTGATATTTTCCCCTGCAGGAAAAGGGAAGGATCATTACTGTCAAGATAAATCTGCCCGTCATCCGAAGCGTATGGAGATAGTATATTCACCTGCGGAGGATCGATTTCGGTACGTACCAGTGAATACTTAACAGTCTTCTCATTATCATAATCATCAGTTGCAGTAATTACAAGTTCTTCTGCTCCTTCAATGTCTATTTTTGCCAGGAATTCATTTTCTCCTTCCTTTTCAACAACAATAATAGGTTGGTAGTTAATTGAAAATGTCTTAATCTTACTCTTATCTAAAATCTTTCCTGTTAACAGGATGGTTTTATTATCTCCTTTAACCTCAACAGATTTATTTACGGGAGTCGGACTTACTAATGTTATCTCCGGAGGTACAGCCTCTCTGTTAAGTTCATATAACCTGTCCTGCGCCTCTTTCAGCATTTTACGAGCCTCCTGATTGAATTCCGAAAGCTCAGTGATCTTACCGTAATCCTCCATAGCTTTGGAGTAATTCATTATTTCCTCATAAGATTTGGCCCTGCTAAAATAGGCGTCAGGATTGTCAGACTTCAGTGAGATGTATTTCGAGAAATCGTTTATTGCATTTGTGTGTTGGTTGAACTCCTGGTAACATTTACCTCTATACAGATAAAAATCTGGATTGTCAGGTTCAATTAGGATATTCTTTGATATATCATTAATGGCACTTGGGTAATCGAGACCCTTCATGTAAACCCGGCTCCTCATCAGATAAGCATCTGTATTCCTGTCATCAAACCTCAGTATTTCATTACACTGCCCAAGTGCTCCCTGGGAATCATTGGCCCTTAAAAAGAGCTCGGCAAGTGCTAGCCTGGGTTCCGGGTATCTTTTATCCTTTGTAATTGATTTTTCTAACTCCTTCTTTGCCAGAACATCATTATTAAGCTTCGTATAAATTAATCCCCTGTAATATAAATTCTGGGGAGTATCCTTGATTATCACTGCAGTATCTGATACTCTCAATGCCTGATCATATCTCATCAATTCAAGAAGAGTTATTACTTTTTCGGGATAAATATCTCCATTTCGTTTATCAAGAGCTGAAGCCCTGTTAAGATAATTCAGTGCATCTTCAAATTTCCCCATCTTGTTACAAACTGCTCCCATTCCAATATATGCATCGACCTCTTTTGGAGAAAAAACTATAACCTTCTCATAATCAGCTTTTGCCTCTTCATTATTTTCAAGTGATTCATAAGCTTTCCCCCTGGCGTAATAATAGTCAGGGTTTGATGGTTCAATACCCAGTGCGTTTGTGAACTGAGCAACAGCATCTTCATATTTCAGATTTTCAACGAATTCTTTTCCTGCCTTATAAAATTTTTTGGCATTCTGCCCGAAAGCACCTGCTGTGATGATCACCATCACGGCCGCCAGAATTAATATTCGCTTATTCATAACCATATAACTAAATTGTTACTATACATACTATTCATTCAAACTATCAAAATTAGTCATTTTTATTAAAATTATCAACTCCTGCGCTGATAATACCCTTTCTGTTCAGAATCATCTCCAGGAAACTTAAACTGAATGCTGAAGATGAATATTTTATCCCAGAGACTGATGGAGCCTTTACACCCGATTTGAAATTCTGCTTTCCTGTAAATACCCTTGCTTCATCCCATAATCCGGATGAAATAAACAAATCTATAACCGAGGCTCCTCCCTCAACTATAAGTGATTGAATACCTGCGTTATATAAATAATCAGAAATTTGAGAAACCGCATTGTCACTACTACTCAACTTCACCTTTTCTGTGTTTGGTAAATCAGATTCCGTATTACATGTAAATACAACATTTGTGCCATTTGTTTTAAACACCTCTGAATCTTTACCTATCAAACCCGACCTGCTGAGGATAATTCTAAGCGGATCCTGTCCTGTCCAGAATCTTACATTCAATCTCGGATTGTCGGATCTTATAGTCTCCGCTCCTGCAAGAATTGCCTGTTCAATGGTTCTCCACCTGTGTACAAGTACTCTTTCAGGATTACCTGTTATCCATGCAGGTTTGTGGTCCGGATTCTTATCCCTTGATGTATCAATATATCCGTCAGCACTCTGTGCCCATTTCAATATTACATAAGGTCTTCTTTGTTCAATGAATGTAAAAAACCTCCTGTTCAACCATCTGCATTCCTCTTCGAGTACACCAACCAGCAATTCACATCCCGCATCCCTCAATATAGAGATACCTCTGCCATTCACTTTTAGGCTTGTATCAGTTGTACCAATTACCACCCTTTTTATACCATGTGAAAGGATCAGATCAGTACATGGCGGTGTTTTACCATGGTGGCAGCATGGTTCAAGATTAACATAAAGAATAGCTGATTTAAGTAATTCTTTATTCCTTACTGAACTTATAGCCAAAACCTCAGCATGAGGATCCCCAGCCTTTAAATGATACCCTTCTCCGATTATAGTATCATCATGAACAATTACTGCACCGACAAGCGGATTGGGATATGTACGGCCTTCGGCTTTGCCTGCCAGCTCAATACATCTTCTCATGAATCTTATGTCGTTATCCCTATCCATTCCCCTGAAAGTGCTAATTTTGAAACATGGGCCACAATATAAAAACTATAAAAGAGATAAAACCATACCTCGTAAGAGAACTTATTAATATCTATCCCGAATATGAGATATATGCTTTTACCACTATTATTATCAGGACTATATTTGGTGTCTCAAGGTTGCATGCGATATTACAACCTGAGGATCCTGTAACAAAGAAAAAGGCTGATGAAATTATTTCTATCAGCAATGAGCTGAAGAGTGGTAAACCATTGCAATATATCCTGGGGGAAACAAGCTTTTATAACTGCATTATAAAGGTAAATCCTGATGTTATGATTCCCCGGCCGGAAACTGAAGAACTAGTTGATTTAATATTAAATGAGAACAGAGGATATAATGGTGAAATTCTAGATGCAGGCTGCGGCTCAGGTTGTATCGCAATTGCATTAGCTTTAAACCTGCCCCTAGCAAAAGTCACAGGGATAGATATCAGCGAAGGTGCTATAAGAATTTCTGAGGAAAATGCCAGGCTTAATAATGTTATTGTATTTTTCTCTGTCGTTGACATTTTTAATCCCGTTTTTAAATCAGGTGAAAAATCAGGTATAATTGTAAGCAATCCACCATATATCCGTGAATCAGAAAAAGTACATATTGCCAGGAATGTTATTGGTTTTGAACCACACAGAGCATTGTTTGTTCCCGATTCCGATCCCCTTGTATTTTTCAGAGCTATCCTTATTATAGCGGAACAGAGGCTGATCCCTGGAGGGAAAATCTATTTTGAAATAAATGAGTCATTGGGAAAACCAATGGAAGAACTTCTTGGTAGTTCAGGATTTTCAAATGTTGAGGTTATTAAGGATATAAATGGCAAAGACAGATTTGTTAAAGGTATAAAGCATTGAATATGGGTGAAAATGAGAGGTATAAAAGTTCTCTGGCAAAAGCAATGGCTCTTTGTTCAAAACGAGAATACTGCACAGAAGACATTCGTGGAAAATTAAGATCCTGGAGCGTTGATTCTAACGAAACTGAAAAAATATTAAACACACTTTTAAAAGAAAACTTCCTGAATGAGGTCCGCTTCTGTGAGGCATTTACAAGGGATAAATTCAGATATAATAAATGGGGTAAAATAAAAATTGCTGTTCACCTAAAGGCAAAAAAAATTCCTTATGAAAATATTAAAGCAGCACTTGAATTAATTGATAATGAGCTATATATCAGTACACTAAAAGAATTACTTTTTCAGAAAAGGAAAATTATCACTGCTAAAAATCAGTACGAACTGAAGGGCAAGCTCTTGAGATTTGGATTATCAAAAGGTTTTGAAAGTAGTTTGCTGTATGATATTCTTAATGAGATATAGAAAAATTTTAGACGGCACTGTAAATTAATTCTACGAGTAGTGCAAAAGATAAACGAAAAATTGCCGGAATGATATCAGGAAAAGAATTATCGAGCCCATGATATCCATTATTATCAGTTGTTTACGTATATCAGAATATTTCAGGTAAACCACAGAGAAGACGATTCTCATAAACAACTGCAGGAAGAAGAAAAGAAAAACCCTCATCCCATATATGTTCCAGTTATAGGCTTCATCCAGTCTTCCCCTGAGAATAAGTGAAAAACTATGAGATAAGCCGCATGAAACACAGGGCTCCCCTGTCAGCTTTTCATGTATACATACTACAGGATAATTGTTTGTATCGGGTGAAAAAATAGCAGAGTAAATCATGACAAGCACAATTATACCGGCCAATATTAAATTAACGGTCAGGTATGGTTCTTTAGCAAATTTCACCAGTAAAACATTGCCATGCCTTTTTCAATTTTGTTCAAGTGTATCAGCAATACTTGTATTTTCACCCTCCAGTTCTTCCAATTCTTCCACTTTCTCTTTCTTGTTGGCACCTGCACTGATTTCAATCTTTTCGTCGCCGTTCTGGATTTTAATAGAAACATTTGTATCCTCAAGATCCTGCAGGACTTCGTCCTGTACATCATTCACTATTCCCTCAATCGTTTCCTGCCATTTATCGGCTTTATCCACTATTTTTCCAGCGATAAAGACCTGTGAAAATGAAATCAGACTGGCCACAATTGCAATTATCAGTCCCGCTATAAGAACTCCACGGGGTGAATCATCTTTGGCTGCATGTGAAAGACCAACCGATGCCAGGACTATAGCAATTATTCCGGGAATAATAGCAATAAGTCCGATGCATGGGATTACAGCAAGTACAAATGTTACAATTGCTGTAATCAGGGCAGCAATACCAAGATTTTGTCCGGTTTTATTTTTGATATCTTCCATCTCATTAAGCTGTTAATTAGTAGTTATTCATTCCTTAGTAATTATCTTGACCATATCTTTCTCTAAAGACGCCACAGGATTCTCAATGATGCGTCCTTTTTCAATATTATTTTCATAAAAAATAAAGGTAGGAACTCTTTCAATTCCAAGATTAATATATTCTGCAACCGGAGAGTCTTTTACGTCATCAACTCCTATAAATATCACATTTTCAGGCGGGAATGCCCAAATATCAAGTATATGCATAAAGCGAGGTACCTCTCTTCTGCTGTCAGGACACCAGGTTCCAAGCACAATTTTTACTATAATGTCATTCTTGTTTACATCTTTTAAACTGTTAACAACATTTGTGTCAACATGGTACTCATCATATCCCTTAACAAACCATTCCGAATAAGGAGGGTCCGTCAGTCTTTCCCTGGTAAAATAACCCATCAGCCATGTTGATTGTTCGGAAAAATCAGTTGTCTTATTTACAGCAGGGCTTTCTTCAATTTTTATCTCATTGTCAGGTGTTTTACTTTTTGAGATGCATCCCGTACATACTATCAGGATGATAACTACAATTGTGTAAAAGTTATTCATTTAAAATTAATTACTTAGTCAAACGCATGTATTAAAATCTCAAGTATCTGTCTGGCTGCTTTTGAAATTGAAGTCCCCGGGCCGAAAATCGCCACAACACCGGCATTATACAGGAATTTGTAATCCTGGGGCGGTATTACTCCTCCTGCAATAACAAGTATATCTTCTCTTCCAAGGTTTTTAAGTTCATTGATAACCTGTGGAATAAGTGTTTTATGACCACCTGCAAGACTTGAAACACCAATAACATGTACATCATTCTCTACTGCCTGTCTGGCAGCCTCAGCAGGTGTCTGGAAAAGAGGTCCCACATCAACATCGAAGCCTATATCTGCATATCCTGTAGCAACTACTTTTGCACCCCGGTCATGTCCATCCTGACCCATTTTTGCAATCATTATTCTGGGCTGGCGACCCTCCTTTTCAGCAAATCTGGCAACGAGCGCTCTGGCTTCGTCCATATCCTTATCCGGTTTATAACCTGATGAATAAACTCCTGAAATAGATTTTATCACTGCTTTATACCTCCCGGTTATTTTTTCACATGCATAAGATATTTCACCAAGGGTTGCTCGTTTTGATGCGGCTTCCACAGCCTTTCCAAGTAGATTACCCTCACCTGTTTTAACACATTCTGTCAATGCGTCAAGTGCAGCCTGGCATTCTGATTCATTCCGTTCTGCACGTAGTTTTGCCAGACGTTTTATCTGGGCATCACGAACTGCACTATTGTCAACTTCCAGTATTTCAAGAGGTTCTTCTTCTTCAAGCCGGTATTTGTTTGTTCCCACTATTGTTTGAAGACCCGAATCGATTCTTGCCTGGGTTCGTGCAGCTGCCTCTTCAATACGCATTTTGGGGATACCCGATTCAATGGCTTTTGCCATTCCTCCCAGATCCTCTATCTCCTGTATGTGCCGCCATGCTTTCCGGGCAATCTCATGTGTTAGTGATTCAACATAATATGAGCCTCCCCACGGATCAATAGCACGGCATATTTGTGTCTCTTCCTGGATGTATATCTGTGTGTTTCTGGCTATTCTGGCTGAAAAATCTGTCGGCAGGGCAATAGCTTCATCAAGTGCATTTGTATGAAGACTTTGTGTATGTCCCAAAGCAGCAGCCATTGCCTCTATACAGGTTCTGCCAATATTGTTATACGGATCCTGTTCTGTAAGGCTCCATCCCGATGTCTGGCAATGTGTTCTCAAAGCCATCGATTTAGGATTTTCAGGATTGAATCCTCTTACAATTTTTGACCATAGCATTCTTGCAGCTCTCATCTTGGCTATCTCCATGAAATGGTTCATCCCAATTGCCCAGAAAAATGAGATACGAGGTGCAAATGTATCAATATCGAGTCCTGCCTTTATACCGGCCCGTAAATATTCAAGTCCATCGGCAAGTGTATATGCCAGCTCTATATCTAAAGTAGCCCCTGCCTCCTGCATATGATATCCTGATATGCTTATCGAATTAAATTTTGGCATTTTTTCAGTAGTATAGGCCAAAACATCGGCTATAATACGCATTGAGAAATCAGGAGGATAGATATAAGTATTTCGTACCATGTATTCTTTAAGGATATCATTCTGGATAGTTCCTGTTAGCTCTTCAGTCTTTGCTCCCTGTTCAAGTGCTGCAACAATATAAAATGCCATGATTGGTAATACGGCCCCATTCATCGTCATCGATACCGAAATGCTGTTCAAAGGGATCTTATCAAACAGTAACTTCATATCAAGGATTGAATCTACAGCCACTCCGGCTTTCCCAATATCTCCGGCAACACGTTCATGATCAGAATCATAACCTCTGTGTGTTGCCAGGTCAAAAGCTACTGAAAGTCCTTTCTGACCTGAGGCAAGATTACGTCTGTAAAAAGCATTTGAATCTTCAGCTGTTGAGTAACCTGCATACTGCCTTATAGTCCATGGTTGCAAAGCATACATGGTTGAATAGGGGCCACGAAGAAAAGGAGGTAATCCCGCAGCATATCCCAGGTGCTCCATTCCTTCAAGATCGGTTTTCTTATAAACACTTTTAACTGGTATTTGCTCTGCAGTTATCCAGCCTTCATGATTATCCATATTATCATCCGGGGAAGAATAATCCTTCCTGCCTGGCAGATTATACAGATCATTATATGAAAACTTAGGTCTCATCAATTACCCATAAAATATTTTTAATCAGCTTATTATTTAGTTTTCATTCTTGTTTTTTCAAAAAGAGCCGGTCCTCTGAAGAGTCTTATGGGGTCAACAACATTGTCTTCCCCCGGAGAATGTTCCGGAAACAATTTGTCATAACTTGTTCCGGCGGGAATTTTTTCATCAGGAACCGAAAAAATTGAGGTACCAACAAAATTCAATTTTCGTTTCGAAATATCATTTTTAAGTTTTAAAGCTGACTCATTGATCTTTTGCTGAATAAATCCCTTTCTCAGTGATTCCAGGAATCCCCCATGTGATTCTGTTTCCAGGAATAGTATCCAGGCTTTATCAGCCATCATTTTTGTCAGATTCTCAATATAATATGATCCTGCTGCCGGATCAGCCACCCTGTCAAAACATGATTCATTCTTCAGAAGAAGCTGCTGGTTCCGGGCTATTCTTTCAGAAAACAGGTCTGGATCTCTGAAAACAATATCGAAAGGTTCTACTGTAAGTGAATCGGTTCCTCCCAGTACAGCTGCCATTGCTTCAGTTTGAGTTCTTATTATATTTACATGCGGGTCATATATGGTTTTATTCCATCTGGTTGTCACACAATGTATTTCCATTCTTGCCGATTCATAATTCCCCGGAAGAAATCCATTCATGACCACTGACCATAAAAGGCGGGCTGCCCGCAGTTTTGCTATTTCAGGAAAATAAGAAGAGCCGGTACCAAAAGAGAATCTGATTAAGGAGGCTGCTGCACGAATACTCATTCCTCTCTCGACAAGCTGCGACAGATATTCGGCACCCATCGATATTGCAAAAGCAAGTTCCTGAACCATATCTGCACCTGCATTACCGAAATTTGACGCATTGATATGTATTGCCCTGAAATGTGGTAATGAAGCGGTCATTACAGCTGCTTCAGCCAGATAATCAAATCCCTTATCCACAGGGATACAGAGGGTTCCGTTCAGCATTAACCTGCTCAATGGATCCATTTCTATCGCTCCGGTTACTTTCTGGTAGTCAGCATGTGTTTTGTCTATAAATCTGAGGAAGTACTCTGCAATCTCTTTTACCTTACCATCGGAATGAAAATTGATTTCAACAATCTCAGGAGAAATATTTTTCAAAAGAGAATCAATATTTTTTTCACTAACCGACTCAGGATCGAAAATTATAAAGCCCAGTGAATCAACTCCCCTGTTTAATATTTTATGTGCTTTTCTATTTGCCCGGATATAATCCTTTACAGTAATATTTTGTCTGACTCTCCAGTTGTTATTATCTTTTTTTGTACCTCTTATATATGGGAATTCCCCGGGTAGTGCATCACTAAATATAATATTTTCAGTGTCCTCCGCTCTATAGAATGGCATTACGTCGAATCCCTCATATGTCTTCCATACCAGTTTCCTGTTAAAATCTGCACCTTTAAGGTCCTGATCTATTTTTCCCAACCATTCCTGGTTACTAACAGGAGGAAATTGGTCAAATAGTTTGTCTCTTTTATTCATTCTCCTGCAAATTCCATTAAGTACGATTTTATAAAATCATTCAGGTCCCCATCAAGAACCGCCTGAACATTACCAGTCTCGTATCCTGTTCGAAGATCTTTTACCATTTTGTACGGGTGAAGCACATATGATCTTATCTGGGAGCCCCATTCTATTTTTTTCTTCTTACCCTCAATCTTTGCCATTTCTTCCATCTTTTTTCTCAGTTCAAGCTCATAAAGCTGTGAACGTAGAATTCGCATTGCATTCTCTTTATTACCTAATTGGGATCTGGTTTCCTGGTTTTCGACAACAATTCCTGTCGGATGATGTCTCAGCCTGACTGCCGTTTCCACCTTGTTCACATTTTGTCCTCCGGCACCGCTTGATCTGTATGTTTCCCAAGTGATATCAGAAGGATTTATTTCTATTTCGATATTATTATCTACCAGAGGAGAAATAAATACTGATGCAAATGTTGTCTGACGTTTCCCCTGGGCATTAAATGGGGATATCCTTACAAGACGATGAACACCGTTTTCACTTTTCAGGTATCCATAAGCCTGTTCTCCGTCTATTTCAATGATTACCGATTTTATTCCGGTCTCATCACCCGGTTGAAGATCTAGTTCCTTTGTTTTATAATCATTCCTTTCCGCCCACCTGAGGTACATTCTCATTAACATAGCCGCCCAATCGTTGCTCTCAGTACCACCGGCACCTGAATTTATTTTCAGGATGGCTCCGAACTGATCCTCCTCTTTTTGCAACATGTTTCGTACTTCAAGGTCCTCTATCAGCGACAGGCATGTATAATACTGATTATCAAGCTCCTTTTCTGTTGACTCACCCTCCCTGAAGAAATCATTGAGTACAGTAAGGTCATCAATTGCAGTATTTACCTTATTAAACTGACTGGTCCAGCTTTTTAGTAATGATATACTTTTAAGAAGCTCCTCTGCTTTTTTTGGATCACCCCAAAAACCTGGTTCCTGTGACAGAGTTTCCTTTTCAAAAATAAGTTTCAGCTTGCCATCAATGTCAAAGATACCTCCTCAACGCATCACGGCGTTCCGATAACTCTTTTATTTGTTCGAATGTTATCATAATATTGTTTTTGGCAAAATTAGTTATTTAAAAGGTTTATTTTTGCCGTGATCAAAAATTAGTATGATAAAACTGATCTCTTTTCTAAGACCATTTGCCAGATACCTGCTTATTACATGGATAATAGCGATCATTGTCATCTCTTCAATTCCTTCTGTCCCCGTATTAAAAATACACACCGGCAAATCGGATATCAGGCTTGATTACCTGATTCATTTTATTGAATACGGATCACTTGCATTCCTTACATATCTCTCATTTTCAGGGGAAGAGTTCAGGGTATCATTCCTTAAGTATATGATTCTTACTGTTTGTCTCATCCTTTTTGCAGCGGTTGATGAAACTCATCAGTTAATCATACCGGGCAGGACCTTTAATCCAAAAGATCTGATAAGTAATATAATGGGAATAGTGGCAGGATTAGTATTCAGTATTTTGATTTTCAGGAATATAGCGATCAGAAGGCCTCCGTTTAACAAAGAATAAGTGGTTCTATTGAGTTAAAAATTAGTTACATAGAGGTCCACGGAGGAGTCATTGAGTTCCACTAAGGATTATCTCAGTGTATCTCTGTGCTACTCAGTATTTCTCTGTGTAAGTTCCTTATTACTATGTAATTGGATTCTTGTCAATAAACCTT
>CAZDOM010000047.1:0-21095 GCA_964507015.1 uncultured Rikenellaceae bacterium
AAAGGAGCAAGGCGGATTCAGAATTGGTTTCCTTGCTTTTAGTGATTGTTTCATAGCAGAAATGATTATATTCCTGGTACGTTCGGTTTTTATACCAGGTTTTTCTGTATTCCTGCACAGGAGCGGGGTAATTTCATCGATTCCTATTTCAACACTTTTTTCAACAAACCATTCAAACCTCTCGGAATTTTTCAGTGGTGAAATGGCAATATGGAGCCTGTAATTCCTGTTCTCAAATCCTTTAATAATATTGTCGATCTTTATTGTACACTTTTTAAGATCGGCATCAGCAATACTTCCTTCAAACAGGTTCCCCTTACCGTCAATTAACATTACAACATCCCCTCTTTTCATTCGTAGAACTCTTATTATATGTCTGGATTCCTTTTCGTCAAGTGAATAGATTTCACCGGAAACATCAGGGGCATAAAATACCTGCATTTTTTATCTTTTTTCAAAATATAAATACTAATTAACGGTTTCAGGGATTCATATCATCATCGGTAGATGTCATTCTCCTTAAGAATCTTGCAAGACGGTCTTCCACGGCAATCATATATGTATACGGAACTCTCACCGAAGAATCAGGATGTTTTCTAAGGTTTTGTTTTGTATTGGATATCAGTGTATTATAATTTATATTTCCTGCCTGTGTCATCATATTACCTCTTATATACGAGAAATAATACCAGGTTGATTCATCAGCTTTGAGATAGATATCAAACATATCACCTGATCTTCTTCGCTGAATCTCAATAAAACCATCAACATAAACATTAACAGGTTGTGTTCCTATGAACCCAATACCAATTTTCCCTGTTGATCTGAAGGAAGATGAAGATTCGTTCCAGTAAAGCTTTACATCATTAAGTAGTAATTCGAAATTAAATTCTTTTGGCAGGTTCCTGGTTGTCCCGTACAAATCCAGGTCCTCTTTTATACGTGCAGCAGCATTAGCACCTATAAGATCCTGCATTCCTTTGGTATAGATTTCACTTTTAAGATTTACGGCTTTCAGTGTAGGCATCATCCTGATTTCATCACTCATCATTGTCAATGCTTCATTTGAGAAATGAAAGTCAATGGCTAAAATAGCTTCTATATTAACATCTCCTGAATCAATCTTGTGGATCACTTTACCGGCGCTTGTTAAATGGACCAGATCGAAATCTGCTCCGAAATTAAGTTTTCCTTCGCCCGTTAAAAGGCAAAAGCTTCTGTCAAGCGCAACCATATTGCCATTCAGATTATGGTCAGCCAGCTTCTCCTTCGAAGCGATAAGGTACCTGCTCATGGCTTTCTCATAATAAAGATATCCTTGTGCATGAACAATATTTGCATCGGTCCACGATTTCTGTGCTGACAGAAATGCAGGGTAAATATGAACCGAATCAATATTTATAAATGATCCTGAGAATACCATATTATCATTAATATCACGTGGTTTCTCACTTAATGGTATCATTACATTTTCAGGATCGATATACGCCTTGAATTTTACAGGGTAGCTTTTTATCTGGTCGCAATCATGATTAATTCCTGCAGCCCCGGTGAAGGAGAGCAGTTTATTCCTTGCATAGAGGTTTACATCACCAGAGAATGAGAAATAGGGATTGAGCATAAAATTCTGGCTGACAGGTATATATCCTTTTGCACTTGTCGCCATGGTATCGACAGTTACCTCAGGGAATGATATTTGTTGTACCTCATCATTTTCGTCAATATAATCGTAAACAGCACTGCCATAATACCTTTTTGTGGATTCTATATCAATTTTTGCTGAATGTAAAATGTGATTATTATTTACTGCAATAAAAGCATTCTGAAGTTGTTTTATTTTTGCTCTCCTGTTAATGGTTATCTTCCCTTCTTCAGGTTGAATAAGGGCATCAGCGATATGGATATAGTTTATATCTTCTGCTTCAATATATTCTTCATCAAGATGATAGGCCCCTTTCCATGAGGAGAATGAGATTGTATCACCTATAACATTTGTGGCAAAGAAGGTTGGTTTATCGAGATTTGTGAAATTAAGTGACAGCAGCTTATCAGGTGGAAGTAATTCAGATCCTGTTTTCCCTTTTTGTTCCATATCAAGAACATGGGTTTTCATATCATACTTGAAATCAGTCATAGTACATATATACTGTATCTCAGGGAATTTAACCACAGATGTATCAGTATTCAGGTGGAACTGTGTCATTTGGAGACCAAAATCAATATCTGTTCTGACATTTTCAGCTATGAAAGCATATCCTGATGTTGACGTTGACTTTAGGTTATAAACCGAAGTATCTGCTTTTATCTGGTTTGTATTAAAACTGAAAAGATCGGAAGTAATTCTTGAATCAACAGTATTTACAATTCCTGATCCGCTGAGCATCGAAGGTGTGAGTATTAAAGAACCATCAAGTGTAGTTCCGTTTTCAAACATTTCAAAGGTTTTACCCTTTGCATTTAATGCGAGCCATTCATTTTCCTTAGTCATCCATTTTATTGATACATCTTCACTTTTGATATCAGGGAAGAGTCCGGCCCCATCTTCCACTACATTAAATGCAATAGCCTCAGTAATCATTGAATCGGGGAAGAATTTAAACTCCTCCGACATTGTGGTTGATGTCAGGTGTGTCAGTGAGCCACTGCTGATAAGTCCGTTATTGCTCATGCTTAAATTATCGTATAGTATACCCTTATTCCCATACACCGGGATTCCTTCTTCAGGGACTGCCATATTGAATCCAAGGGAATTATTATCCTGAATAGTAAGGTATTGTTTTGTAGGTTCCAGAATATTACCTGCGATAAATTCACCGACCAGGTTCATATCTTCATCTGAATAGTGATCTATATTTTCATAGGTAAAAGGATCGACTTTGAAATAAAAGTCTCCCTGGGGGTAAATTCCTTCAAGCCCCGGGATTTTATCAAAGAAAATATATGAGAAAGTAACAGCATTGATAATCGGATACTGCTGAAGACTTCTGAGTCCCGATTTATTATTAGGATCATCAATATATAGTTCAGCTGTTCCTAACTGAATCATGTTATCAATATCTTTAATTATCGGATTACCATAATCATCCCTCTCTTCTGTTTCGACAGCGATTCTTATTGAATCGATCTTTTCCAGTCTTATTTTAAAAGTATCATAACTGAATGAAAAATTATGACCGAATATTGTAAAAAGGCCGGCCTGTACAACTCCATCAAAGGCAATATCCCTGTTTTTACCTATTACCAGCTGCCTGTTATACGGATAAATTGCCACACGTTGAGAATCGCTCAGAAAAACGCCGGATACACCATTTACGGTTAACCTGAAGTTCCTGAGATCAAGTATGGCGTTATCAGTTGGTGCTGATGTTTCACTTACAATATTAAGGACATCATAATCCTTCTTTTTTGCATATGAATCAAGGAAATCGTCAACCTTGTCTTTAAGGGTTATTTCGTTGAACTTCCTGTCATAGAAAACAAATCCCCTGTTTGCCATATCAATACATAGACCTGTAACTGCTTCAACAGGTCTGCCCAGCCAACTTGCAAATTCCTCAACCGGGAAGGTGGTTGAATAAAACCATTCTGCAAACTTTTTTAGCCTGTACAATGGATGGTAATCATCTATTCCTGCAATCTTCATGAAATAATTTTCATCAAAGAATGAAATTGATTCAAACTGTGCCTGTCCCAACGCAGCTCCTCTCGCTCTTGAAAGAATGATTTTGGAAGTGTTCATATCCCACGACATGTATTCAAAATACATGTCCAGGCTATGGAAGGAATCGAAGTATGGACTTCTGGATACAGGGTTATTCCCCCTGAAAAGGTTTACCTGACGTATACCGGCATTATATGAAAATCCCAGGTTTGAATTATAAATGGAATCCTTGTCAAGGTAAAGCGACATGCTTGCCTCACCACTGTTAAGGCCATTTTTTATAAAGGTAAATTCATCTGACTTGATCCTTAAATATAGTGTGTCATTCTTGTACAGAGTAATCATGGCAGGAAGGAGCCTGGTCCCCGAGCCCTTTACCGTAGCCCCCTCAAAAGTCAGCCCCCCTTCATAATTTACTCCTTCATATATATCTTTAAGCCTGAATTCTTTAATATATGTCTCAAATCGTGGATAAATTGCCTTCTCCTTGTTTTTAAATGTAATCGCCTGATCTGTCAGTGTTCCGTATACAGGCTCTGTGAAATATGTCCTGTGTATAAGTTTTGCAGAATCTATTGTAAAATTGTTCTTTGTAATGTTTATGGTATAATTTTCAATTTCTGCAAATACATCATCTCTTTCATAACCGGCCTTTTCCCATGTTATAATGCCTTTCTTTCCGTGAAATTGTTGTATTTCAGGAAAATAGAAGCCGGTTACATGATAGATCTCAGTACTGTCTCTTTGCGAATAACAGGTTAAGGTAGCATCGTTGATCTCAATATAAAATGTTGTATCATGTAAGAAAACAAGAGGCTTATTTTTTACTTTCCAGCGGATAGCAGTTGATTCTGAAAGTATATTCTCTCTGATCATCGAGCCAGTGTTTTTAATATATTGTGAAATACTTTGATTTGTATATCTCGGGCTGAACAGTATCTCACTCAGTCCTGTAAGCCATGTTTCCAGGATCTTGTCACCATCTCCTTTTTCATTAAATGCCCTCAGGGTCAGGAAAAGATCATTGTAATGTGGAACTGGTCTCATTGATCTGGAAGAGAACTGACTGGTAATATCTATTATCCTTGTCATATTCTCCCTGCTGAAAGCTGCACTATCCCAGCAGGTAATAAAATAATTAAGATTGGCTTTCTGTTCATCATTCAGGTTTGGTCCCATGAATTGAGTGATCTCCTCGTGATATTTCTCAGGATCACCTGTAAATGGCGATTTTACCTGTGAAAATAGCTCTCCATGAAATAAAACCTGAATTAAAAAAAACAGAAAAGCCAGTCTCTTGACCATAATCTTATTTTATACAGCTTCAACTATTGAGATAAAATCATCTTTTTTCAGTGAAGCTCCGCCTATAAGTCCTCCGTCCACATCGGGTTTTGAAAAAATCTCACCGGCATTTGACGGTTTGCAGCTTCCACCATAAAGTATTGTCAGTTGTTCAGCAGTATCATTTCCATACTTCTCACTGACAAGTTCCCGGATATATTTATGCATCTCCTGGGCCTGATCAGGTGTTGCAGTAAGCCCAGTACCAATAGCCCAAACAGGTTCATAAGCAAGTACAATTCGTTTCATTTCCTCCTTTGACAGGGTGAACAAGCCTTCATCCAGTTGTTGCTTTACAACATTGAAATGTTTGCCCTCTTCACGCTCTTCTTTTACTTCACCAAAACAAAAGATTACATACAGTCCATTACTGAGGGCAAGATTCGTTTTTTTGTTGAGCAGTTTATTATCTTCATGATAATAGGTTCTTCGTTCTGAATGACCTATAATGACATATCCGGCACCGGTACTTTTAATCATATTTGCAGATACTTCCCCGGTATATGCTCCAGATTCTTCGGATGCACAGTTTTGGGCACCCAGAAATATATTCCCGTTTTTAACTATTTCAGCAACACCGGGAAGATGAATGAAAGGAGTACATAAAATAACTTCAGCCTTCAGTGAAGGTTTATCTCTGAAATATTCATTCAGACTACTTGCAAATACAAGTCCTTCCTGCAGATCCATATTCATTTTCCAGTTACCGGCTACAATCTTTTTTCTCATGTCACAATGTATTAAAATTAAATCATAGTTTTTAAAAAATATCAATAAAGTATTCTTTGTCAGGCAGATTTGCCCATGACCACTTGCCTGTTACAATACCACCCTTTAGCATCATATAACCAGGATCTGTTCTGATCATGGTTTTCAACGTAATTTCATCGGTAAAACAAAAAGTGAGGCCGTTGTTGTATTCCAAAACTTCGTCCGAACCTGAAGCAGTCAGGATATAGAAATTGATCATATTTTCCTTGCAAAAATAACCGAATTCAAATCCTTTCTTTAATAACTCCTGATCAATCTCCTTTAGTTTCCTTGCAATCATAAATATGACAGGTTCCTGTGATGATAATATCTGATTGGTAAGATCCTCTCCCAGTAATGTGGTAATGGTGAAATCGTGTATAGGAGGCACAAATCCTTTTTCAACAAGTACAGATTTTTGTTCTATAAACTTCCATGTCGTATCATTTGCCGGGTAATTGTCAAGAGTATACTCTTTAAGCTGTCCATCTTTTTCATAGATAAATGTTGTTTCATACTTATCGACAGGGGTGCCTTCAGGAATTATCATTTTATCGGGTATGTAGGTCCCTGTTTTATATGGAAGGAAATCGATTACAGGAAGATATTTCAGATTATAAAAAATGAAGCAACCGAAAAAGACCATCAGGACTGATACTATAATCCATTCAGTTAAGAATCCAAGGTAAGGTTTAATCTTATTACGTGTCAGGAACAGTATAAGTAACGGTACCAGTAATACAACATTTTTCCAGAATGTCTGCCAGTTGGTTAAATGAATAGCATCCCCGAAGCATCCGCAATCTGATACAGGGTTTGTTAGAGCAAGGATGAAAGTCAGCGGGGTGAAGATCAACATCATAATCATAATGATCCACATACCGGTTTTTTGCCTGATATTAAAAAGGATGCTGACGCCTGCAATGAGTTCAGCTGAACAAAGTAAAATTGCAAATAGAAGACTGAAGTCTTTCAGGAATTCAATATTAAATGCAGTAAAATAATCCTGAAACTTGTATACTGTACCCATAGGATCAATTGCCTTTACTATTCCCGAGAAAATAAAAACTGTTCCAATAATAATTCTGCTAATGATCCTTAAGATTTTCATTTCAAATGAGTTTTTTTTCTATTATGGTTGATAATATATGTTTAAAGATAACATCCTGGGGCAGCATATTCCCGGAAGAATCACTACAATTAATAACAGATAACTTTTCATCAGTTGTAGCAACCTTTATATATATATCACGCACTCTTTTCTGGAATGCCAGTGACTCTTCGTGTATATCTTGTGTTCCGTTAAGATATTCCCTGTCCTGTCCTGATCTTGAAGAAGAGAGTTTTTTTTCTGTAAAAGAAAACGGTACATCCAGAAAAATATTGAGATCGGGGACTGGTATCCTGAAATGTTCGAATTCAAGATCCAGTATCCATTTCATAAGCTTCTCACGTTCGCGGTGATCATCAAGTTTGGCGCACTGGTATGCAATATTTGAATAGGTATATCTGTCGAGAAGGACAATTGTCCCGTTCTTCAGCCAGCCATTAATAAGATCTGAAGCATCTTTCCTATCACCAGCATAGAGCATCGCCACAAGCCATGGATCAACTTCATTGAGCGCCCCGAATTCACCTCTCAGAAATCGGGCAATAAGCTCTCCAAAATAGGGTGCATTTGTCCTTGGGAAGTGAAGATACTCACAACTATAGCCTCTTTTTGAAAAGAACTCATTCAATAACCTGATCTGTGTTGATTTACCAGCTCCATCAAGCCCTTCAACAACCAGCAGCTTCATATTTAATATATTTCTTAATTTGCAAATGTAATAACCATTGGCAAAAGATGAAAAATAAAATTCACCAAACTAATTAATTAGATCACGGTTATTGAATTATAATATTAAGATAATTAGATTACCTGTGTCATATTTTGATAATTGTCATATCAGGTAAAATCATTAATTTCGGAGATTATTGAAAAAAGTTGCTGGATAAACCAAAATATATCAATGTTTCAGGTAAACTGCTGGATTTGAGCATCCCAAAGATAATGGGAGTGATCAATATAACTCCGGATTCCTTTTATAAGAGAAGCAGGTTTATGGAGGACGATGAGATAGTGAATGCCGCAGGCGAATTATTAAATGATGGAGCCGATATAATTGATGTAGGTGGTTATTCTTCACGTCCGGGAGCTGCTGATATTACTATTGAAGAGGAAAAGAAAAGAGTTCTGAATGCTCTTCGAATTATTAAAAGAGAATTTCCTGATGTAATTATTTCCATTGACACTTTCAGATCAGAAATAGCCAGGGAAGCTGTTAAAAGCTTTGGAGCTAATATGATAAACGATATCTCAGGAGGAGAAGCAGACAACAAAATGTTTGATGTTATAATGGAACTCAATGTTCCCTATATAATGATGCATATGCAGGGCATGCCTGAAAACATGCAGGATAATCCTGTCTACAGTGATGTTGTTGCAGATATACTTGTGTGGTTCAGTAGCAGAATTGTACGGTTACAGGCTGCCGGGGTCAGGGATATCATTATTGACCCGGGGTTCGGTTTTGGAAAAACTGCACAACATAATTTCGAAATTCTCCATCGTCTCGAGGATTTTTCAATTTCCGGATTACCTTTGTTAGTTGGTATATCGCGTAAATCGATGATCTGGAAAACACTTGGTGTTAGTACTGAAGAGGCCCTTAACGGTACAACAGTGCTCAATACAATTGCTCTTATGAAAGGAGTTGATATCTTAAGAGTACATGATGTAAAGGAAGCAGTTCAGGCTGTAAGGCTAATGGCAGAAATAAACAAAACAAAGAAACAGGTTGAAATTAAGATAGAAACTAACGATGATAGTACCTATTTCCGTACTGGATGTAATTGACATACTTCTTGTAGCGTTGATAATGTTTCAACTCTACAGGATTATTAGGGGAACTTCGGCTTTCAGTATTTTTATTGCCATTTTCGCCATCTACTTGTTCTGGCTGATTGTAAAAGCTCTCAATATGCAGCTAGTCAGTTCATTACTTGGCCAGGTAATCGGGGTGGGAGTTATTGCACTTATTATTGTGTTCCAGCAGGAGGTAAGACGATTCCTCCTGATTATCGGAAGCAAATATATTGCCAACAGGAAGTTTGCAATAACCAGACTCTTTACTTCAGTAAAGCCAAATCCGGGTGGACCCATTATTGCTGAGGAGATAGTAAGAGCCTCAGAATCAATGGCATTAAAGAAAATAGGTGCGCTTATTGTTATTGGCCGTCAGAGCAGGCTGGGTATGTATTCTGAAGGAGGTGAAATATTAAAAGCTCTGTTAAGTGCAGAATTACTGGAAACAATATTTTTTAAAAATACTCCATTACATGATGGAGCAGTATTGATAGAAGATGAAAAGATCCTGGCAGCCCGGTGTACTCTTCCGGTTACGGATCAGTATACTTTACCGACAAGATTTGGAATGCGGCACAGGGCGGCAATCGGTATGTCAGAACATTCTGATGCACTTGTAATAGTAGTCTCGGAAGAGACGGGCCACATTTCAGTAGCTGATGCGGGAAGTATCCGTGAAAACCTGACATCCAAAGAGCTCAGGAATATTCTCCTGATGGAGAAGGTGTGGTGACAGAAGCCGAAAGTCTAAAATAAATATATGTTATGGACAGGAAGTTTTATGATATTCATTATCACCTTTTTGACCTGAGCCATCCAAATCTCCTGGCATTCCTGCTCAGAGATGATTTGATAAATAAAGAAAGTGTAAGAAAGCTGGTGCATAAATTCCCATTTTTTGTGAAGATGCTTCCTTTATGGATGATCCTTCTCGCTCCTTCAAAAGCAGCACAGATGTTTAAAGAATATCTGAATCATGAAGCCAGGAATTTCCGTAATCTCCTTTCTGTGATAGAAAGTGCCATTGAATACCATTTTCTCTATACTGAATATTTCCTCCTGAAGGAGAACAAGTATTTCGGCAATGGCAGCTCTGCAAAATATAACAAGATTGTACTGGCTCCCCTTTTGATGGATTTTGGTTATAAGAATCTCAGGAATGAAGATTGCTTTTATAATCTTCCTCCGGCGAAACCGATTATGAATCAGGTTGTTGACCTGTTTAATGCTATAAGGTTCTATTATAAATACGACCTGATCATCCACCCGGAAAAGGAGAGAAGACTGAAGCTTGTACCGACTTCTCTGTCGAAAGAGGAAAAACTGTTCGAGATATATCCTTTCCTTGGTATTAATACAAGGAATTATGAACTTCAGGAGATCGTTGCACTTTTTGATAAATATTTCAGGGGGTATGAGGATGACCATGATCCGGCAGTAAGAAAAAGGAAACTATATGAAAAACTGGGTAATGTAAATATTGATCTTGAAGAAATGATATTCAAAAACAGGGAAACGAAAGATGATAATTATTATACCTATCTCTTTGCCGGGATCAAACTCTATCCACCGTTAGGTTTTGATCCGTGGCCTGAAGATAATGACGATGAACTGGAAAAAGTGCGGTTTCTCTACAGTGAATGCATAAGAAAAAAGATACCTGTTACAGTGCATTGCAGCGACAGGGGATATATAACATCACCGGATGCAAATGATCTGACAAATCCCTCAAATAAATGGCAAATGGTACTTTCCATACCTGAATACAAGGATTTAAAGATCAATTTTGCCCATTTGGGAACTCAGAAGGATGGCAAAAGAGAATGGCAGAATTCTATCATAAATTGTTTTGATACGAACGGCAATGTTTATACAGACTGTTCATGCCAGACACCACTTAAGGCAGATTATGAAAGAGTTATGAAAATAATGAGTCCTGACACTGAAAACAGGATTCTGTTTGGTTCCGATTATGTCATAAATCTTATCTGGTCAGCATCTTATAATGAATACCTCAATAATTTCATAGAGACAACTCATCTTACCGGCAGACAGAAGGAACTTATAAGCGAAATAAATCCGGAAAGATTTTTATTTGGATGAATTCAAAAAATCAATTTATCTTATAAAGTATAAGCGACTCAGCATCCTTTATATAAATCCTTTTACCGGCAACGATAGGGAATGCATAGACGGGTGTTTCTGTTACTTTGTATTTAGTTATCTCGGAATAAGCTTGTGGATCTGGTTTCATTACAATCAGATATCCTGTACTGGGAAATCCTATTAATACTGATCCGCAATCAACAATAGTTGCGAAATCACTGTTTGTCGTATTATCCATCCATGCTGTTGTGCCATTTGAAGCATTAAGGCAGTAGATCCTTCTCTGGTCAGTGAAACCATATAGAAATCCTTTCACAAGTATGGGAGTATTCCATTTAGCACCAACTTCCGAATTGGACCAGAGCTCCTTTGTGTTATATTTTTCACCCTGCTTTATTACTTCTATAGCTTTTGTTCCTGTTCCCTGTCCTGAAAAGTAAATCTTCTTTCCGTCAATATATGGGCTTACACAATTGTAGAAACGTTGTTGCGGAGCAGCTTCTATCTGCCATAGAAGTTTGCCATCATCAAAATTCAGGGAAATGAGACTCTTTTCAGTCTGCACAATTATGTGTTTCTGCCCATCAAAGGTCATAAGAGAAGGTGATGCATATGAGGGGCCATCTCCTTTCCATACCCATTTCTCAGATCCGGTATTAAGATCAATAGCAAGTACCTGACCATCATCCTTTGCTCCTGTATGCGCAATGCAGATACCATCTACTATCAGTGGTGACATACCGGTGAAAAACTGAGGTATTTTATTTGTTGGATTCTCTTTCGTCCAAATGACTTTCCCGGTAACAGCATCCAGACAAGATAAAATCCCGGACACACCGTAAATTACTATTTTACCATCTGAATAAGCTGGAGTACTTCTTGGTCCCGGATGTGAAGAGGCAGGACCAGTAACGGCAGGTGCCGGGTAGCTGTTTTTCCATTGTTCCTTTCCTGTTGATGCATCAAGGCAAAGAATTACTTCTTCACTATTCTGACGGGTATGAAGGAATATTTTATCACCAACCAGTAAAGGAGTGGCATCGCCCGTTCCAACCCCCGTTTCCCATACCTGCGAAAGCTCCGTCGGCCAAGACACAGACGCCACGAAACCAATTACTTTACTGTCTCTTTCAGGCCCCCTGAATTGTGGCCAGTCCTGGGAATTTACAGGCATTGAAAATGCCAGGATCATTACAAGGCTAAATGAACTGTAAAATACTTTCTTCATGATCATGGGTTTTATTTTCAGGTAAATCTACTTTAAAATATTTACCAAAGATATAGTCATAATATTAAAAAATGTGAAAAGAATAAATTGAGACCAGGCAGGATTTATTAATGAAAATGAAAATCCTTGAATATTGTTGGGTAATTATTAAGTTTGATCCGTACTTTGTCTTACAGCTATATGCAAAGATCCTTTTCAGATTCTATGGTGGTTCTCGTTACTGGTGGCACATCCGGACTCGGACTTGAAATTGTAAAATTATTTTTGAAGAATGGATATTTTGTTGTCACAACAGGAAGACAATCTATCGATCTGCCAGGTTTTGAGAGCAGATTCCAGTTATATAAGGTTGACTTCAGTGATCTTAAACTGACATCCGCGACTATAAAGAAAATCTGTGATAACCATACCATTGATATAATAATTAACAATGCAGGGGTACTAAGTCCACCCCTGTTCACCCCTACGATGGATGGATTTGAATATACTTTTCAAATAAATTTCTTGTCACATCTTCTTATTAATGAGTATATTATCAGGAGGTTTGGAAATATGCATTCCCTGACCATAGTGTCGATAACTTCAATGGTTTACAGACTGAGCAAGTTCGATTCAGTTCTATCACGTGATGCAGCAAATTATAACCCTCTTCGATCATATTCTGATTCAAAGCTTCTTCTTGCCCTTATGTGTAAGCATATATCAGAGAGGTACAAGGATATTTGTCTGAAATGCTTCAGTCTGGATCCGGGTATTTTTTCTTCAGGGATCTTCCGGATGCAGAATCCATTTTTCAGATTTCTTTACAGAGTAGCAGCACCATTCATGCGAAAACCATCATCTGTTGCTGCTGTTCTTTATGAATTACTGGAAGATCGAGATTGCCAGGGCGGTGTTATATATAATATAAGGAAAAAGAGCAGGTCAATAAAGGAGATCAGTACAATACCTTTTGAAGATTTTATGGAAAAATGCCTCAGAATAGTAATATCATTTATAGGTTTTTAATATCTTACATCTTGCTTATTAACTGTAGATTTATAACATGTTTACTCTTTCACTAAAGCCTGAATGATGAAGCGTATTATTTTTAAAGTCATGATAATAACCACATTTATTGGATTAACCGGGTGCAAAGATTCTGATGATCCGGGCAGTTGGAACAGAAAAAAGCTTAATGAATGGTTCAAAAAAGGGGATTGGCTCAATGGATGGCAGGTTAATCCTGATCCATCAATCAATACCATGGAGTTTGCTGTCTCTTATTTTAAGAATAAAGAAAGGTGGGATAAAGCTTTTACTTTTCTTAAAAGTAATGATCTTAAAATTATTGAACCAGAGAAATATGTAATCGACGGATCAGATGTATATGCAACAGTAAGTGAATATATGACAAAAGATGAAGAGGATGCCCGCTTTGAAGCTCATTTGAAATATGCAGATATACAATATGTTATTGATGGGAGGGAACTTATTGGACTTGCTCCTTTGGATAAGAAAAAAGATATCATCGAAAATTACAATGAAGCAAATGATATAATATTCCTTACGGTGAACAGTTTTAAAAATCTGGAAGCCACGCCGGAGAAATTCTTCATATTTCTCCCGGATGATATTCACCGACCCGGTCTGAAAGATGGTGACAGCAAGATGGTCAGAAAGATTGTTATTAAAGTAAGAATCAATTAGCATCTGTACAGTCTAAAGATCGAACGATCGAACATCCAAGCCAAATTCTGGTTATCTTTGTAGCTTTATTTTAGGGCATGGTTACATTATATGATCTTGTTGAGGGAGAAGAAGGGATAATACTTAAAATCAAGGGTAGAGGTATGTTCCGTCAACGTCTCATGGAGATGGGTTTTCTTGCCGGGAAAAAGGTAAAGGTAATCAAGAAAGCACCTCTGGGAGATCCTGTTGAGTACAAGATCATGGGTTATTATGTTACTCTCAGAAGAAGTGAAGCCCGTCTTATAGAGGTAGCTGCAAGGGGAGAAATACCGGAGGAGCATCCATATCCGGATGGAGTTGTTGACGGTATAGAGGAAAAGACATCATGGATTGAGAAAAGCCGGCATATACAGGTAGCTCTTGTTGGTAATCCAAATTCAGGTAAAACAACACTGTTTAACTGTGCCTCAGGTTCCTCTGAAAAGGTTGCCAATTATGCGGGAGTTACAATCGATTCGAAAGAAGCAAAATATAAGCAGTCGGGGTATACATTTTCACTGGTCGATCTGCCCGGGACATATTCGCTTAAAAGTTATTCTCCGGAAGAAATTTATGTAAGGAATTATATTTTCACCAGAAAACCGGATGTGGTGATCAATATCGTTGATGCTTCGAACCTTGAAAGAAACCTTTATCTGACAACACAGCTCATTGATATGGGTATACAGGTAGTCATAGCATTAAATATGTATGATGAGCTGTTGAAAAAAGGTGATCATCTCAATCACGCATCACTAGGGGAACTGGTGGGAATTCCGATTGTCCCTACTGTAAGTTCACGAGGGAAAGGCATCCGTAAGCTATTTGATAAAGTAATAGAAGTATATGAGAACCGGGAACCTACTGTTCGACATGTTCATATCAACTATGGTATTGAGATTGAAAATGCCATTGATTCAATACAATCAAAGATAAAGAATGATGAGAACAGGGATTTTACAAATATCATTGCTGCACGTTATCTGGCACTCGGGCTGCTGGAAAATGACAGGGAATTTACCGGGGATATTGAGGGTTGTGTGAATTCCAGGGAAATAATCGAGACGGCAGCCACTGAATCAGAGAAACTGGAAAAGTTATTTGTTGACCCGCTGGAAACTACTATTACTGATCTCAGGTTTGGATTTATAGCGGGTGCACTGAAGGAGACATTTAAAATCAGTAGTACTGAACGGCTAAGAAAGTCTCAAATAGTTGATAATTACCTGACAAACAAATACCTGGGATTTCCGATTTTTATTTTTTTCATGTGGCTGACCTTTTTTACCACGTTTAAACTGGGCAATTATCCGAAACTATGGATGGAGGAGGGTGTTAAAAAAATTGCTGAAATGACAACATCCTTGCTGGCCCCGGGTATAATGAGAGATTTTCTTGTAGATGGAATCATCAGCGGGGTGGGAGCAGTCATCGTATTTCTGCCTAATATTATTATTCTTTTCCTGTTCATCTCTTTCATGGAAGATACCGGTTATATGGCACGGACAGTATTTATTATGGATAAGCTGATGCACAAAATAGGGCTTCACGGTAAATCATTCATCCCTCTCTTTATGGGTTTCGGATGCAATGTGCCGGCAATAATGGCAACAAGAATAATTGAGAGTCGTCAGGACAGACTTGTTACGATGCTTATTACTCCTTTCATGACCTGTAGTGCAAGGCTTCCTGTCTACATACTTTTCATCAGTGCATTTTTTCAGAAGGAACAGGGTCTTATATTACTGATTCTATATTTTCTGGGTGCCCTTCTTGCTATTCTTTCAGCCCTCATGCTAAAAAAAACACTCTTCCGTTCACCGCAGATCCCCTTCGTAATGGAACTGCCTCCATATCGTATTCCTACTGCAAGGAGTATAGTCAAACATGTTGTTCTCAGGACAGGATTGTACCTGAGGAAAATAGGTGGTGTTATACTTATTGCATCAATTATTGTATGGTTATTCAGCAACTTTCCCAGGACTGTTAATTTTTCCAAAAATTATGATGCAGAGATCCTGAAAACTGAAAAATATTATGAAGACTTAAAACAAAACCAGGATCGGGATCCTGTTCTGACTAATATACAGAAGGAAAAGGAGTTATCAAAAATTGTTTTTGAGAAAAAAAGTGAGCAGCAGAGCGGTTCAATAATGGGTATTATAGGGCATGCAATGGAGCCTGTTATGAAACCCCTTGGTTTTGACTGGCGTCTCACAGTTAGTATCCTTTCGGGTTTTGCCGCCAAGGAGGTGGTTGTAAGTACCCTTGGTGTTCTTTTTCTACCAGATGCAGGTGAGGAAGATATATCCATGGTACAGAGAATCAAAAGCCAGAAAGATGAATCGGGGAATAATATTTTTACTCCACTGATTGCCTTTTCGTTTATGCTGTTTATTCTTACCTATTTCCCGTGTATTGGAGTGGTCGTTGCTATAAAGCGTGAGTCGGGTGGATGGAAATGGGCAATCTTTGTTGTGTTATACACTACAATTATTGCATGGCTGCTCTCATTCTCGGTTTACCAGGTGGGTTCTTTGTTATTTTCCTGACCGTTTCAGATATTCAATCTCCATTTCATAATCCCACTTGTCATAATAGATATTTCCACCTTTCCATTCAACCTCACCCCGCTGAAAATCATACGGATCACTTCTCATATATTTCTTTTCAGGATAAAAAGTACCGCTTATACCGTCATTGACTATCATCCTGTATGAGTCAATTCCTGAAAGGAAGAATTCCCTGAGCTTCTGATCATCTGAATCCTGCAGATCATAGGAAATATCAACAGGTACCCATCCTGTTCCCTCATACCAGACTTCACACCAGTCATGCAGGTTTTCATCTCCGGGCGGCACCATCCAGCCGCTCTGCCACCTCACAGGGATACCCTTATATCTGAGCATGGATATAAACAACAGTGTTTGCATACCACAATCACCACGACTATTTTGACATACATACTCAGGGATATTTTGCATTATCGAATACTCAAGGGCACCTGTCCAGGGTATATTTTCCTTGAACCATAAATAGATCTTCCTGACCGCAGCCAAAGGATCATCCTCCACGCTGACTAAAGAATCTGCAAGTCTCTTTACATTATCTGTAAAGCAAATCTGGGGCGGTTGTTCCGAGGTATATTCTTTATACAGGTCTGGTTTTTTATTATATGGGATTGTAATTATTGACTCCGGATTAAAGTACTGAGCTGTAGACTGATATCTGTATTTTATTTTAAAGACCACCGGCATTCCCTTTTCTGCTTTCTCTTCAAAATATATTGACCGGTGAAGTATTGAATCAGGAGCAATGATATATTCAGGATTTGATGTAAAAATCAATTCAGGAGGTTTTTGCCGCAGATGATTTCCTTTTGGCCATGGAAGCCAGCATCTTACTGTCTCTCCCTCAGGAACAGCATCAGGTTCAACGGTGAGGGTAAAGGTGATTATCATATCAACAGGTAATACCAGCTTGCCTCCCGTTTTGGTGGAACTCAATACTTCTGCTGTATGTTTCAACCTGAGCATCATTGTGGGATCATTGCTTATCGCTCTTTTCCTTGTCTCTTTATCTTCATAAAACATTTTTAGCAGCATCAGATTGGATGCAGCTCTGTCGAAATACCTTTTTTCACCGTTGATATATCTGTACTCGAGCCATCTCTGGTTTTCCCAGGTTGCTATCTCATCTGCAGTGATTGAATGACCAAGCCTTTTTTCAATATTGCTTTTTATCTCTGAACTACTATAGGGAAAATCGAGTTCAACTCTTTCTGATATTTCGAGAAGAGAATCGGCTTTACTGATAAGTAGCAGATTAACAGGATAACCATTTCTTAAAGAATCTGCTAATAGTGCAACCTTCTTGAAATTACCGGCATTATACGATAATTCCAGATCATTGAACAGATCCGTGCAATTGTTGTCGGAACCGCACCTGTTAATCAGGAACAGTAATGGTATGCTTAAAAGTACTATTCTGGTTTTCATGGTAAAACGGAATTTCTTTTAAAGATAATTCATCATTACTGATACTCAAATAAAATTTAATATGATTCACGAAAGGTTCTTATTATATTTGTTATAGATAAGATTACCTATTATGTTGGCAATAAAAGATGTGATATTATGAGAGTTGATCATACGGCCATCTGGGTTAATGATCTGGAGAAAGAAAAAGATTTTTTTCTCAAATATTTCGACTGTACCGCAAGTAAAAAATATATTAATATGTTAAAGAAGTTTTCCTCCTATTTCATCTCATTCAGGAGCGGGGGAAGGATTGAAATCATGAAGCGGGATGATATTGCCGGCAGAAGCAATAAAGAGTTGTTAGGTTATAATCATATTGCATTGGATGCAGGGAGCCGTGAGAAAGTTAACGATATTACAGACAGGCTTTCAGGCGACGGAGTGATAGTGCTGACCCGGCAGCGTATTACAGGTGACGGTTATTATGAAAGCGTAATACTTGATCCGGAAAATAACAGAATAGAAATAATGTCAGAATAATAATTTTTAAAATTTAGACTATGGCAAAAGTAGCAATGCTTGGCGCAGGTTTTATAGGCGATTTTTATACTTTCTCCCTTCATGGTCAGCGCAACCGAGACAGGGTGGTAGTGATTTACTCAAGAGACAAAGAAAGAGGAAAGACATTTGCAAAGAAACATGGAATACCGGGATGGACTACCTCTATGAAAGAGGCAGTTAATGATCCCGAGGTAGAAGTAGTAGTTGTTGGTCTTCCGAATAACCTGCATCTTGAGGCAGTAAAACTGGCGGCTGCAGCAAAAAAAGCTGTCTTATGTACAAAACCGTTAGGCAGAAATGCTGTTGAGGCAAAAGAAATGCTGGATCTCGTAGAAAAAGCAGGTGTTATGAATGGATACCTTGAAGACCTGGTATATCCGCCAAAAACACTTAAGGCACTTAGTTCTGTGAAGGCTGGTTCTGTCGGTCAGGTAACATGGGTGCGTTCCCGTGAAACACATCCTGGTCCGCACAGTGACTGGTTCTGGACAAAAGAGCTCTCAGGAGGTGGCGTACTCCTGGATATGGGATGTCATTGCATTGAGATAGCCCGTAATTATATTGGGAAGGATATAAAACCGGTGGAAGTAATTTGCTGGGCCGATACACTTGTCAAACCTATTGAAGCTGAGGATAATGCCGTCGGGCTTGTTAGATATGAGAATGGTGCAGTGGGGCAATTCGAAGTCAGCTGGACATTCCGGGGGGGAATGGATCTCAGGGATGAAGTGATGGGTACGGATGGTACAATCTGGATAAACAATTTCCTGCGTACCGGTTTCGAAATGTTTACTGCCGGGGGTAAAAAAGGATATGTGGCCGAAAAAGCTGAATCTCAAAAAGGTTGGCTCTTCCCGGTCGGTGATGAAGTGGTTGAGCTTGGGTATATTGATATGTTCACAGACATGTTTAATGCTTTTGAGAAAAAGGAGAATCCCTGCGAAACTTTCTATGACGGGTATGTTGTAAATGAAATAATGGATGCCTGTTACCGGTCAGTAAAATCAAAGAAATGGGAACCTGTGAAATTAAAAACATGGAGAGGACAAAAGAGTACACAGAAGATTTCTGCTGTAAGGGATTATGATAAGGACCATATTTTTGTCAAAGAAGAAACCATGCCTGATGGGAAGGTTAAGCTTATCCTTAAAAACAAGAAGACGGGAAAAATAACCCAGAAAATAAAAAAATAAAATGAATATAAAACCTATGATCCCGACAGGGAGTGTCGTGCTAAAACCTGTCCTTTTGTTTTTTGTTATGATCAATATTTGTGTAATTGGTTTAGCCCAGGAGAAATCCCTGCCCGGATGGAAACATTACAGTATTGATCATATATTACCTGGCTCTTCATGGGGAACTGGAGGTACAGCTCTCGCCGACTTTAACAAGGATGGTAAACCGGATGTGGCAATATCCAGACGAAATACAAAATCGGCCTATTGGTATGAACAGAAGAATGATTCAACATGGATCCAGCATCTGATGGGAGCGTCTGAGACACTTTCCAATTCACTGGGAGCTGCTGTAATAGATATCAATCATGACGGATGGGATGATGTAGCTTTCAACGGAACATGGTTTAGTAATCCGGGCATACTGGGGAGTCAGCCGGATACTCCCTGGGGGACATACCTGATAAAAGCAGGCGGGCATGATGCTGTTACTGCCGATATAGATGGTAATGGTGTTAATGACCTGCTGGTATATGACGGGAACAAATTAGCCTGGTACAATACCTCGGATAATTTAAGGGAGATTATTATCAGTTCGGGACATTATGATCATGGGGGAGTCGCTCCTCACGGCTTTGGTGATATTGATGGAGATAATGATCTGGATGTTGTTATCCCAGGTTACTGGTTTGCCAATCCGGGTGATCTGACAGGAAACTGGACAAAGTATGAATGGCCTTTTGAAGAGATTCCTGATGCATCTTACGGACGGAGTATAAGGGCCTGGATATTCGATATTAATAATGACGGACAAAATGATATTGTCTATAGTCACTGTGATACCGGTGGATCCCATGTTTATTATGTTCTTAATGAGGGTAGTGGCAGGAAATGGGAACCGGTAATGCTTCCTGATCCCCCGGTCAAGCCTGGTGATGTTGAGGGAACAGGATCTTTTCATTCGTTGGGAATTGCTGATTTCAATCTTGATGGACTCCCTGATATTTTTGCAGGAGAACAGGAGGACCCCGATATGTATATGGAGAGTGATGGTAAAGTGGCAATGAAACCGTATGGATTAAAAGAAAGAGGAGTAATCTGGTACAATGAAGGCGGAAAAACCCCTGTTTTAAAACCGGTTTTTAAACCTTATATTATTCATATTGATAATCCAGGCTGGCATGATGCTGTACTTGGGGACATTGATAATGACGGCGATATTGATATAATTACAAAGATTTGGAACGCCGATGGTCCAGTTTATCATCTAGATTACTGGAGGAATGAACTGATAAAAATTTCAGACAAAGAATAATTTTGCAGTTATTCTGTTACTGCTGTAATCCAATTTGAAGGGATAAATATTATAAAATTAGAAAATAAGTAATATTTTTGCGCTGCCGAAAAAGTTTCGGCGAAGCAGTCCTCCTTCGCCAAGGCTACGGAGGTCAGAGCGGGGTATAGCGCAGTCCGGTTAGCGCACCTGGTTTGGGACCAGGGGGTCGCAGGTTCGAATCCTGCTACCCCGACAAACACAAAAAGGCCAGAACGAAAGTTCTGGCTTTTTTTCAGGAAGACGTCAAAAGCTTGCTTTTGTAAGGCTGACTGAAAATAAAGACAAACTGCCGAAGGCAGTGGCCTTTTTGTGTTTGATCATCCCCTCACCAGGATC
>CAZDOM010000048.1:0-21080 GCA_964507015.1 uncultured Rikenellaceae bacterium
ATTTAGTTTGGCCACATTAGCACTTGAGTCCGCCAATGCTTTTTGCTCATTTGCCCGTTTTTCATTTTCAACAGCCAATTGTCTCTGTATTTCTTCCTGCTTTTGCCTTTCTTCGGCCAGCAGGGTTGCCCTGTCGGCGGCAATTTTCTGAACAAAGGCAAATAACATAAATCCCAAAGAAATAATAGCTGCAGTTCCAAGGATCATTGCAACGATCTTTGCTCTCTTCATCTGCCTTTTTTGCAGCCTTATTTTGCTTTCTTCCTCATCGAGGTATTCCTTCTCGCTGGTCCTCAGATAGACCATTGCCCGTTCGAAAGCCGGATCATATCTCTGTGCCCATTCCAGTGTTGGTTTTTGCTGGTCGCGCCAGTTTATTGCAAGCTGAAGATCCGGTGGTCTCCAGAGGCTTGTCTTCCCCTGCTGGAACATCGCTGATGCTTCAGAGAGACGGAGGTACATCTGTACTGATGCAGCCTCATCGTCCACCCATCCTCTGAGCCGGTCCCACAGCCTCATGAGACTTTCGTGAGAAAGGTCGATTATGGAATCATCCGTTAAATCGATCTCCTGTCTTGGTGTAATAAATGACCTTGAGGGGATCCTGAATTTCTCAACAACATCAAAGAGCTCTTCACTGGTACACAGTATTATAGATTTTATTGTAGTCACACTCGAGGGATGACGTATTCCTTTATTATCGGCTCCTTTTTCTGTAATTGTTTTGAACATCTTCTCACAGATCTCCTTCCCTTTTGGGCTAAGCTCTTCAAAGGCTTCATTCGCATGCCTCGACATTGCATCAGTCATCGTACCCACCGAATCATAGTCCGTATAACTTATTGAGCGTCCCGGTTCATCAAGTTCCTGCCAGTATGTCCAGGTTCTCATCAGTGCATGCTGCAGTACAGGCAGCTGATCTGTTCTGTCTCCGATATCATTAAGAAGGGTTTCAACCAGTTTTTCTTCAATGGTTGCTCCCGCATATTTTATAGGTCCTTCAATTGCCTGTCTGTAATTCTCCCTGTCCATATGCGGAACAAGGTAGTTACTGTTATTGATTAATTGTGTAAGTCCCTGATAATGTGCACACTCGCCAATAAAATCAGAGCGCATTGTTATTATAGTATAAATACTGCCTTCAGGTTTGCCGATAGCACTGACCATCTTTGTGACAAATTCAGCTGTCTGTTCTGCTTTATCTTGCCCTGTACTGGCAGTACTGTATCTGAATAATTCTTCATACTGATCAACAACGAGAAGCACTTTTTCTTTCCCCGGGATAAGATATTTGTTTAAGGTAGAGTTAATACCATCGGAATCTAAGTGCATATCCAGAAGTATAGTTTCCATTTCGGTATTTTGCATACTGGATCCTGCAATCTCTTCTTTGATAGCCTTTCCCAGATTACCCAGAGGATCATTCCCGGGACGGAAAATGATAATCTTCCATGGGGAAGATTCACTTTCTCCCATATTCCGGATTTTAGGTAATACCCCGCAATAAATAAGCGATGATTTTCCACTTCCTGAAGCACCTATTACGGTAACAAACCTGTTTTTAATAAGTTTTTTCAGTACTTCTTCGCTCTCCCTTTCCCGTCCAAAAAAGAGATCGCTTTCCTCAGTCGAAAATGGTCTCAGCCCAGGAAAAGGATTGAATGTACGGGTTTTTTGTTTTAATCCCATAGTCAGAAATTAGAAATATTGTTTCCTATATTCTTATGCCAATCACCAGGATATCATCTACCTGATCGTTTGAGCCTTTCCACTTCAGCAGTTTCTTATTAAGTATCTCCTTCTGTTCTTCCATTGGTTTGGCATGAATCTCCAGAAGAAGTTGTTCAAACCTTTTATACATGAATTTTTTGCCGTCCAGGCCTCCAAACTGGTCAGGATATCCGTCTGAGAAAAGATACAGGCAATCATTTGGTTTCAGGTCAATTAAGTTATTTGCAAAAGACTGCTGCTCCTGTCCTTCATAAGCTCCAATCGGGAACCGATCACCTTTATATCTCGTGACCTCGTTATTCCTTATCAGCACCAAAGGATTGTTCGCACCTGCAAATTCAGCTTTACAGGTATTAAGATCAAGAACACACAGGGCCATATCCATCCCGTCCTTGATTGAATTTTCCCCGGTATTTTCATTAAGTGTGGTTATAACTCCCTGATTGAGTTCATCCAGTATCTTACTTGCCGATCTGGCTTTTTTAACAGTTACGACATAATTCAGCTGGTTGAACCCAACAATCGACATGAATGCACCCGGCACACCGTGCCCGGTGCAATCAATAGCTGCAATCATGAAAAGTCCGTCCACCTCATGTACCCAGTAAAAATCGCCACTCACTATATCTTTTGGTAAATAAAAAATAAAGTAATTATCCAGATGCTCACTTATCATGCTGAATGATGGGAGAATAGCATTCTGGATACGGCGTGCATAGTAAATACTATCAGTTATATGCTTTTTCTGTTCCTCTATCTCCTCTTTCTGTTTCTCTATTTTCAGGGTTCTCTCCTTAACTTTCTCTTCAAGTTCATAGGTATAGCTTTCCAGCTGTGCAATCATCATATTGAATTTCTCTGAAAGTCTTGTAATCTCGTTATTACCAACTACTTCCGCTCGTTCCCTAAGGTTACCGTCGGTAATCCTGTTGACATTTTCCACCAGTTTGATTATAGGTTGTGTAATTACCCTTGCTTTCCTGTATATCAAAGCTGTAATTGCAATAAGGGTTACAACAAACACCAGGAAAAACTTAATTGCCTCTCTCCTTAGCAGTGCTTTCTGTGAAGTAAGATCGGAAATAATCCTTATCACTGAACCCTGGCTGTAGAGGCTTGAGAGGTTGTCCTTGGTACTGGCTCTCTCCATGTAGATATACCTGTAATTATACCAGGATTTATTTACCTTCTGTGTAATATTTATTGTATCCTTGTCAGTAAAGGTTTTCCGGAGTATCTCCTTCTGGCTTTCAACTTCAAAAGCATTTTTATTCATGCTGAAAGGCTCATCGGCAATAAGGAACAGTTCGACATCAATTATTCCCTCTGTTTCACTTTTCATTTCAGTCTTTGTATCCTCTATAGCCTGAATTACCTCATCAACCTGCTTCGAATATGTTCCAAGCTCAATAATATATTTTCTGTCCTTTGTTGCCTGGTATGAATATTTTTTAGGTCTTTTTGTCTGATCTTCTATTGCAAACAGATCCGTTATAAACTCTCCTGATTCCCTTATTCCTTCAAGATACCTTCTGAAGTTTTCTCCCAGGCTGTACAGGTTAAATCCAAGCTCGTCAGTAAAAGTCGTATTTATAACCACTCCATCTTCAGCAATTATATAAATATCCTCATTCTCCGAGTCTATACCCACCTCTTTAGCTATTTTCCGCAGGTCAAGATCTTCAAGGTTGGCAGTCTTTACAAAATATTCATTTAAAAGTCTTTCGGTCAGCTGTTTCAGTCTTGTATTATATTCATCATCTATAAGGTTAATGGCAATATCCTGGAATCTGAGGATTTTTGTAACCTCGTTTACCAGGAGGCTGTTCTTTTCCTCGTTGCTCCTTGCAAGCTGGGACCGGGTACGTTGAAAGTTAAATGCTGCAAAAACGAATAATGCCAGCAACGTAGGAATAGCTATGTTGAGTATAAGCTGCTTAAATATTGTCGTCCTGCGTAATGCCATTCCTGCTTTTAATTTTCGTGAGTTTCTATATATTTCATTATCTCAAGAGCCTTTCCCGGATAGCTGAAATTAAAATCTTCAATCCTTTTTAAAGGCAGCAAATAACAGTGATCATATTTACCTTCCGGAAGTTTTGTTTCCTCGTCGTTATCAGCATTATAAATTATTTTAACCTCGGCACATGGCTCACCCGATTGAACCGGCCATATAATAACTCCATCTTCTGATACCAGGTCTTCGTTATTAACTTTATCAAGATATTTTAACGAGCCGGCAACGGAAAGTAAATCGTCTTCCGTTAATCCTGCAAAGCACCCTGAAAGGAATTTTGTTTTTTCATAGAGCAGTTCTCCCGGGAGGGTTTTATTACTTGTTGTTCTGTCAAGTTGTTCTTTTATTTCTTTTGGTAATCGTTTTGAGGTGGATTTATATAAATCATTATTTAATCCCGAAATAAGTCTCGCAGATTCTTCCCTTAGAATTGCTTCAGGACTAAATAACAGTGCTTTAAGTGATTCAAGAAGGTTCTCACTATTTATTTCTTTAATACTTCTGATTGTACAAACTCTGATCCAGATACCAAGAAGGTTATAATCACGGTTAATTAAATTCTCGATAAGGTTGCTGTAATCAGGCACTTCACCAGGATAGAACTGATATAATGCTTTGACTTTATCCTCATCGGGAATAATATCTACAAGTGGAATAAGCTTCGGTTTTATTGATTCATCTATTACAATGTCAATCATTTCAAGCGCAAAGTTTACACTTTCAATTGTCCCGCTTTCAAGGTTTTCCCTGATTTTATTTACCGAGCCGGAGTCATAGGCAATAGCAAGCAGGTTGAACAGGAATTTATTCCATCGCGCAATTTCCTTATTCAAAGTTTCGAGCAGGTAAGTATCGTTTTTCCTTTGAAGGCTTAGCTTTGCAGAAATGTTCCATACTAATATCCCAATAACCTCTGATATCATTTGATGAAGCCTGTCCGTGTCATCTTCCTTTACTTTATAGTTCCTGCTGACAAGCGATTCCAAAGCAATTTCTTTTAACTGTCTGGAATTTGACCATAATCGTGTAAAGAGAAACTCATCATTCCCGCCGCTGCTATCTTCCCCCAGTAAACGAAGAGTTATACTTCCAATGTTTATATTACCAGAGGAGACCAAATGTGTTTTGGTTATCTCTTCCCCTGCATCATTTCCAAAACTCCTGAGAACATTTGTAGCGGTAATTTCAAGCCCTTTTATACCAAGACACACGCAAACCTCAGCTAACATATCGGTCAGCCTGAATTTTCCGATCATATTGATCGCTATCTCTTTAGATTTTATATTATTATCTCTCAAAAGACGTAATATTTGTGTTGTTTGAGGTTGTTTTGAACCAGCCAGTACTTCCCTGGCACCGGTCAGCTTATCAGTAGTCTGACTGCCCCTTGCATATATCTGTTCAATATCTTCTGCGGTCTTCAGAGCCCTGTGCCTGGCACTTTCGTCAATGCTCTTCTTCTCAGCAATTTTTTTTAAAGCCGGAATCAGGCACAGGTCTTTTCTTTTCCCTGCTAAGTCAATTATTTTCTCTGTATACCATTGGTTTGATGTTTTTTCTATGCTTGAAACATCACCTGATATTAGGCTTGTATAATTTTCATTATAGAGCTGATAGCCGGAAAACCTGCTTTTCAGCATTGTCTTTTCGCTATAAATATCTTTCTTCGTTTCTTCCATGTGTCCCGATTCAAGGGCTTTCCTTATTGATTTTCTGTATTCTGAATACAGTTTTACTGCATAATAAACCCATATGATAGTAAGCAGAAACAGTACCCAGGAAAAATGGATGAGTTTAATAAAGCTAAGAATACCAAGACCTGCCAGTACCAAACCAGATGTGAGGGCTGCAATTTCATTTACAGTTCCGTCCATTGCTGATTGGACCTCATAACGTATTTTCTCATCTATTGTCTGATAGATTACCTTGAAAGAGGGCGATTCAATAGAATCTTTAAGCGATTTTGAGAAAAGTCTGCTAAGAGCAAGCAGCATGAAAAACAGCATGAACCCGCTGGTTGCAGGAGTAAAGCCCATTAACATTCCTATGATCACTGCTATAACAGTAAATGCTGCAACAAGAATCGGCGAGATTGCAAGGCATATGCGCAAACCATAGTTTCGTATCAGGTATGAGAAGATCAGAAGTTTAATTAGCAGGGTGAATATCATCATGCTACCTGTAAAAAGACCAAGGAAACGTGCCATATCTTCTTCTGAAGGATATTGCTCCCTGGTCACTGCCATAAAAGAATACTGGACAAAAAAGGCTGTCATAACTGATAATACAATGAATATGGCCATAACTCTTATGTAAGAATCAGATCTGAACAGTTCAATTACCGGTCTTTTCTTATCTGATTCCACAGCCTCTTTTTCTGAACCCGATGTAAGACCAAAACGCCTCCCTATAAAAATCTGTATCATACTACCTATTAATACAGCAAAAGCACTGATAATCAATATGTTATGTGCACTAAAATGAAATGTAAGCAATACAGGAATAGCATAACAGCTGATGATTATACCTACTACCATCCCCGAATCAATAAGACCAAAAAGTCTTTTTCCCTGGCGCAGGGTGAATAAACGTCCGGCTGTTCCCCAGAATCCCAGCATAGCGAGGATATTCAGAGGACCAAGCATAATAAATACAACGAAGATCACCCATTTTGCAGGGTTAATTAGCAGGAAAATCCATAAAACCAGGGTAATTGCAGTAACAAATATCAGGTTGATAGTGGAAAAGCTTTTAAAACGCATCCTCGTCTGCAGACCAGTATAAACAGATGTAAGTATTATACCTGCAAGGCCGGATACCACGTATCCACGTGCCATCATCTTTTCATCAAAGATAGAAAGGAAGAGAGAATGTGCACTGATGTCAAATGCTCCAAAAAAAATCCCAAGAAAAACAGATTGTGCCAGCAGCATAGATACCATTGACTCCTCTCCGGTTTCGACTCCAAGGAGCTTGAACAATCTGTCACGCATAGAAGTATACCTGTCTTTATTAAAACATACTAAAGTAAGCAAATAATCATAATTCACGACTTCTAACTTCTATTTTTTTCAAGTTGGATGGAAATGAAAAGATTTAACTTAATAAAAATGCAGGTAATTTCTTTTGTCAGGGTGAAAAGGATGATTTGATTCTTAAGGTTAAAAGACTGATATCTATATTTAATCCGTTAATTATAATTTTTGATTTATTATACCATTTTTCGCGGAACGCAAGTTTTTCATCAATATAGTCTATCAACTTATCATCGGTGATATTTTGCAGTAAAGGCCTTTCTCCGGAAGAGTTACTTAACCTTGAAGCCAGTTGAACAGGAGTCATCTTAAGGTAAACTGTCAATCCTGTCTTTAGCATATAATCCATATTATCTTCAAAGCAGGGTGTCCCTCCTCCTGTAGAGATTATTGCATCGGCAAACGTTCCGTGATTTCTCAGGACCTCCGCTTCGATTTTACGGAAATAAGATTCTCCATGCTGTGAAAATATCTGTGCAATAGTTTTTTCAGCTTTTTCTTCTATTTTAGTGTCGAGATCCAGAAATGGCCATTTCAGGGCTGAAGCAATTTTCCTTCCTGTGGTTGATTTACCGCTTCCCATGAATCCGATGATATAGACCAATCTGTTATGATACATTACAATTCAAGCTTCATCTGGGCCGGGTCTCTATGTTGCGGCGGAGTAGTCTCTTCTGATTTTTCATCATCCTTAAATTCCGGTTCCTGTGGAGTATTCTCCTTCTTTACAACAGGGTCAAGTTCTGTAATATTGTCGACTGTGAAACTCGTAAGCCTCTTTCCTTTAGCCTTATAGCTCTTCACGCCAATAAATCCGGCCACCTCTATAATTTCCGTCTCGCGGCTTTTGTGTTTACCGCCAAAATGTATCTCGAATCTTGGATATTCAACCTCGGTGATACTGACAAGCTTTGATTCAGGATCTTCATTTATGAAACTAAGAGGCTTTTCTGACTCCTCGATCATAAATCTTTTCAGGTAATAATAATTTTGTTCAGCATCCCAGTAAACAGCTGAATATACTTTTCCTGGCCTGAATTTTTCAATTACAAGTATGTTATCTTCAAAGTGATTGGACAGATCAAAACCTGTGTGGCGGAAATACCCGTTTTTAGTTATTACCAGTATTTTGTCATCCGCACTGAATTCACCAAGGAATATACCTCTTCCATCGACATTCAATCTGAATACTGAATCATCGAACCATATTTTCCTTCCACCCAGTGTTGACAATCCCTTCTCCTTCAGGGAAATTTTATGTACTGCATTCTTTGTTAATATATTTCCCATTGAGGATTTTCCTTTGATGTTGAGCTGCCCGAAATCAAATTCAAAAACCAGTTTTTTCAATCTTGCTTTAGGTTTGTGCTGTACCTTTATTACCTCGGCTTCCCCGTTGGGATTGGCGCTGAAATATACTATTTTCGATCCTGGCTTTCCCCTCGTCAGATTGTACTCCTTACCACGGGTAAGACCTGTTATTGCACAGCGTTTAGCAAGCAGGGAACCATCCTTACCGTCCTGATATACAATATTGTAAATTGTACGCTCGTCATTTTTAAGGAACACACTGGCATAAATTATGTCATTTCCGACAAAGACTTTCTCAGCTACCTTTGTTATAAGGTATACCCCGTCTTTGCGAATAACCAGAATATCATCAATATCGGAACACTCACAAACAAACTCATCTTTCTTCAGACCTGTTCCAATGAATCCTTCCTTGTAATTAATATATAACCTGGCGTTGCTGGCCACTACCTTTGTGGCCTGTATCATATCGAAACTCCTGATCTCTGTCTTTCTCTCTTTTCCCTGACTGTATTTCTTTTTAATCTGTTTAAAATAATTAATGGTAAAAGGTATTATATTCCTCAGATGGTTTTTAACCTCATCAAGCTCTCCTTCTATTCCTGTGATATGTTCGTCAGCTTTTTTTACATCATACTTTGAGATTCTCTTGATCTTTATTTCCGTCAGTTGAATAATATCCTCCTTTGTGACCTCTCTCCTAAGCCTTTTTTTGAAGGGTTCAAGTCCTTTATCAATAGCTTTTATTACGGCTTCCCATGTCTCACACTCTTCAATATCACGGTAAATCCTCTCTTCAATAAAGATCTTCTCAAGAGATGACATATGCCAATCTTCCTGGAGTTCATTTTCACGGATTCTAAGCTCATCAGTAAGTGATCCGACTGTTCTGTCAGCCGATTTTCTCAGAATTTCACTTACTCCCATAAAGGAAGGCTTATTACCTGTAATAACACAAGTATTTGGTGAAATTGAGTATTCGCAATCCGTCAATGCATAAAGGGCATCTATTGTTTTATCGGGGGATACTCCAGGCATCAGATGAATAATTATCTCAACATTTGCCGAAGTATTATCATCTATCTTCCTGATTTTGATTTTTCCCTTCTCATTTGCCTTAATTATAGATTCGATCAGCGATATGGTGGTTTTTCCATATGGTATCTCTTTGACAATGAGTGTTTTCTTGTCTAATTTTTCAATCTTTGCCCTTACTTTTACCACTCCTCCTCTTTGTCCGTCATTATATTTCGAGACATCTATCATACCACCTGTAGGAAAGTCAGGATAAAGAGTAAAATCCTTTCCCTGCAGATACAGAATAGTGGCATCAATAAGTTCGATAAAATTATGAGGTAATATCTTTGATGCGAGACCCACGGCAATACCTTCGACACCCAATGCAAGCAAAAGAGGAAACTTTACAGGAAGGGTAACCGGTTCCTTATTCCTTCCATCGTATGAGGGTTTCCATTCTGTAGTCTTCGGATTAAAAACCACATCGAGGGCAAATTTTGAGAGTTTTGCCTCAATATATCTTGCTGCAGCTGCACTATCTCCGGTGAGCATGTTACCCCAGTTGCCCTGGGTATCAATAAGAAGTTCTTTCTGGCCAAGCTGAACCAGTGCATCACCAATTGAGGCATCACCATGAGGGTGAAACTGCATGGTATGTCCGATAATATTGGCCACTTTATTGAACCGCCCGTCATCCATCCTTTTCATGGAATGAAGGATACGTCTCTGCACAGGTTTTAATCCGTCATAAAGTTCCGGAACAGCTCTTTCAAGGATAACATATGAAGCATAATCCAGGAACCAGTCGCGGTACATACCAGACAAAGCTGTAACCGAATGAAGCGATTCCGGCTCATCCGACATTACTTCTCCATCCTCAATACCATCAATATCAAGATTCATTTCTTCCATATATACACTAGCGGCAGCTTAATAAATTTTCAGATCTCTTCCTCTACCTTATCATCCTCAACCTTCAGGTTATCAATAATGAAATCCTGTCGTTCAGGTGTATTTTTACCCATATAAAACTCGAGATAACCATTTATGGCATCCGTTTTTTTCATTCTTACCGGTTCAAGGCGCATCTCTTTACCGATGAAATTTACAAACTCATCAGGTGATATTTCACCGAGTCCCTTAAATCTTGTTATTTCAGGATTGGGTCCCAGTTCATTTATTGCCGCGGATTTTTCTTCAGGTGAATAACAATATCTTGTTTCTTTTTTATTCCTTACCCTGAATAAAGGTGTTTGAAGTATATAAACATGGCTCTTTCTTACAAGGTCGGGGAAAAACTGCAGGAAAAATGTCAACAGTAGAAGTCTTATATGCATACCATCAACATCGGCATCTGTTGCGATGATAACATTATTATACCTTAGATTTTCAATACCCTCTTCGATATTCAGGGCTGCCTGAAGGAGGTTGAATTCTTCGTTCTCATACACAATTTTCTTTGAGAGTCCGAATGAGTTAAGAGGTTTGCCCCTGAGACTGAAAACAGCCTGTGTCTCAACATTTCTCGACTTTGTAATTGATCCGCTTGCAGAGTCTCCCTCGGTAATAAAAATCGTTGAATCAAGTTTATCAGGATCGTTGGTATTATAATGTATCCTGCAATCTCTCAGTTTTTTGTTATGAAGACTAACTTTTTTTGCTCTCTCCCTTGCCAGCTTCTGAATCGATGAAATTGCCTTTCTTTCCTTTTCAGAATCCTGTATTTTTTTAAGAAGTATTGATGCAGTATCGGGATTCTTATGAAGGTAATCATCGAGTTGTTTCTTAATAAAATCATTTATAAAGATCCTTATGGATGGGCCTTCAGGTCCCATATCTTTTGATCCCAGCTTTGTTTTGGTTTGTGATTCAAAGATAGGCTCCTCAACTTTTATACTTATGGCGGCAATTATTGATGACCTGATATCCGCCGGATCATAATCTCTCTTGTAAAATTCCCTTATTGCTTTAACTAATGACTCCTTGAATGCAATAAGGTGAGTACCTCCCTGTGTTGTGTGTTGTCCGTTTACAAATCCGTAATAATCTTCGCCGTAATGCATTCCATGTGTAAAAGCAACCTCAATATCTGCTCCCTTCAGATGAATAAGCGGGTATAAACCCTCCTTGCTCATGTTTTCATTAAGCAGATCGGCAAGACCATTCTTTGAGAAAAATTTATTGCCGTTGAAGTTTACAACAAGACCGGAATTCAGGTATACATAGTTTTTCAACATTGCATCAACGTATTCCGATATATAGAAAAAGTTGCCGAACATCTCTTCATCAGGCTGGAAGATTATCTCCACACCATTTTCTTCATTCGTTTTTTCCAACGGATGATCATTTATAATAATTCCGTGTCCAAATTCAGTAGACTTTAGCTGCCCGTCACGAATTGATCTGACAATAAATTTTGAAGAGAGAGCATTAACTGCCTTTACACCAACACCGTTCAATCCCACTGATTTCTTAAATGCTTTTGAATCATATTTTGCCCCGGTATTCATCCTTGCCACTGCATCGATAACTTTTCCGAGAGGTATCCCGCGTCCATAGTCCCTTACCCTGACTTCCCTGCCTGATATTGATACATCGATCCTCTTCCCGAAACCCATCATATATTCATCGACGGCATTATCCATCACCTCCTTAAGCAGAACATATATACCATCATCCTCAGATGAACCATCACCCAGCTTCCCTATATACATACCAGGCCTCAGCCGTATATGTTCCCTCCACTCCAGTGTTTTTATATGCTCCTCTGAGTATCCTGCAACCGACATTTTTCAGAAATTTTGCGCAAATATAGTCAAATTGAGTTGTTGCTGACAGGCAATTTTTCAACAACGAGGCTGAATTTTGTTACCGCTTTTATGACAAAAAGACAGTTACTAAAATATTTAATTGATTGATTGACAATTACAATTTGATATATTCTGTTGAAAAAGAACTGTTGCCCCCTGTTTTTTTAATTTGGCCAGCTCATTACAGCATACCCATCTGTTTCATGAGTAATACTGCATTTTTCTTTGTTGTAATACCGTCTCTCAGCAGGTAATCAAAGGTAATTTCCTCACCATCAATCTCAATTTCAATGCATTTATTAATGATTGAATCAGGAAACTCGTCCTGTAATATCCCCAGTGATGTGTCGTGTGTTGCAACAAGACCAGTTCCTTCAAGTCCGATAAGCTTCCTCAAAAACAATTTTGAACCCGTGCTTTTATCTTCTGAATTTGTCCCTTTAAGTATTTCATCTAGTATAAACAGAATATCTTCACCATTGTTAATTCTTGATTTTATAAATTTTAACCTCCTCAGTTCTGCATAGAAATATGATTCGTTAGAAGATAATGAATCAGTAGTACGCATACTTGTGAACAGTGTCATAGGTACAAATGACATTCTCGTGGCACATACAGGTGCTCCGGTCATAGCTAATATATAGTTTACCGCAACAGTCCTCAGGAAAGTACTTTTCCCTGCCATATTAGCTCCCGTAATTATACATATCTTACCTTTTGAGGGGAGTATAAAATCATTACAAATACGTTTTTCGATATCTATGAGCGGATGCCCAAGTTTATCAGCTGAAAAAACTATTCCTTCTCCTGATATTTCAGGATATGAATAATCCGGATTGTTAAAGGCATAATTCCCAAGACTCATATAGGCATCTATTCTTCCTAACGAGGCCAGCCACTCAGAAAAATAATTCCTGTTACGGATTTTCCAGACATTCAGTTTGTTGATACAATGAAGATCCCATAAAAATAATCCATTGACAATGAAACCTATTAATAAGTTCATTCTGCTGTCAAAAGCCTGGATGATCCTGCTTAATTTCTTAAGTGATGAAACTGCAGAATTTTCAATTAGTGCCCTTATTTCAATTAATTCCGTGGATTTAAATTGTTCCTTTTCAAATATTGATAAAACCCGTCCCATAGAAGAAAGAAACCTGTATCTGCCAGACAGTTCATTGTGTATTGCATTAGTCCTTTTCAGGTTGATGACAATAATGAGCAGGTTAAAAAGGAAAATGAATGTGAATATTGAATAATGAAGAATCCCTGAGATTCCCAACCCTAATGAAATAATACTTATTGACGGAAGCAACCAGATCATTATCTGTTTAATATATGTGACATGTACAGATGTGTCATCATTCAGCCATTTTAAAAGTCCGTCGATCCGGGATTTGTCAAGTTTCTTATTCATACCTTCGGCAAGAAATTCCTGTCTCCATTCTATTTTAGAGGCTATCTCCTTAATTGTTTCCTGTCTTATCTTAAGATCATCTGCCAGAGAAAGTGGATTTAATAACCAGTCGGAGAGGATTTCAGCTCCATAACCTGTCGATGTCCGGTTCAGATACTGATAGACTGAAGATTGACCAAAAAGATCTATATCAAAGGAATAGTCATGAGTATGATCAATAAAAATGGTTCCAGCATCAAAAGCAGAATAGTCTCCTGATATCGCATTTGCCTCATCTGTATTTATTTTTACAAGGCTTTGCAGGTGTTCCTTTTTTTGAAGATGGATTGAATATATTTTTAGCAGGATCATAAAAAAAGATACTGTCAGAAGAAGAAATATCACCCCTAACGAAACAGACCTGTGAAAACCTGACCAGACAACGATAATCCCTCCTGCAAAGAGCGCCAGCCTCAGCAAAGAAAGGATGAGAAGAATCTTTTCCTCTTTTTTTAAATCATTCCTGAACCTGCCAGCATTATGATCATAAAATTCTTTTAAAGAAACCTTATCCATATAATCAGAGTATTCTTGCAGTTACATTCAGAACAGATTGTTTTCTGTTATAATCGGATCTCTTGAGATCAAAATCCCATACCCATGTCTCTATACCAGAACTTTCAGGGAGTTCCACAAGTAAAGTTTTATTTTCTGTAACGTTGCCCCTTATGTCTGTAATTATTTCACTAGTATCGGTAATGAGTACCGGTTTATATTTTTTTATTGAAGCAATATGTTTCGCTTGTACTTTCTTCCTGAATTCCAATAATTCTTCCTCTGATGCGTTGGTTTTCCGTTTGAGTATCTTTTCGGGAAGAACCTCCAGCTGAGTAAGTATATTCATGGATATCAGCATTCCCGGATCCTCATCAAACCGGTATTCAGGAATTTCAATGCTTTTCATTGATCCGGGCTTGTTAAAGAATGACTTATTACGGTTAGAATTCCAAACCTCATCAATCAAACCACCTGTTAAATCCTTTTCTATTAATTCAACATTTTCTAATTCGGCAATTTGCTTTTTCACAGCCGGAGGATGTACAATATCAATCAGATATATCTCTTTTGTCTTCTGAGCAAGTTCATATACAGGGAATTCAAGCAACCACCCGCTTCCCAGTACAGTAATTTTCTGAGGGTTTAATATTTCAGCTGCTCTTAAAATATAGTTCCTGCAATTAGCCAGGTGGGAATTCCAACCCTTATCCTGATTTAAATGCCTGTAAATCAATCCATGCTGGTAATCATAATACCCCATCTTATGCAATATCCTTCTATAGGAGGAGGAGTGTGTCATTTTCTGCTTTTTTCATCTCTTAGTTCTTTCAGCTTCTGAGTCATCATCTGCTGAAAATTCATTGCAAGTTCATCGGGATTGGTAGTACCAAATGAGGTCACATCAACGGGATCAAGGACCCTTAATATTATTTTATGAAAACCCCCGAAAATAATACCATGTTTGGGAAGAACACCACCGGTTCCTTCTATAAGCACAGGAAGTATGGGTACCTGAGCAGAGATTGCCAGCTGGAATGCTCCTCTTTTAAAAAATGCAATCTCTCGGTCAGCAGAACGGGTTCCTTCAGGAAAGATCATTATCGAAATATTCCTTTTAAGACAATTATATGATTCCTCCAACATTTTCTCCTTACTAACCTTGTCACCTCTGTCAACAGTTATATATCCGGCCATTTTCAGGTACCAGCTCAGTATTGGTACCTTTGTATTTTCAATTTTTGATATCCATTTAAAACGGAGGCACAGATAATTAATGATGAGAATATCGAGTATCGACTGGTGGTTAGAGATAATGACATAGGTTGTCCCGTGCAGTGCTTTTTTCCTTCCTTCGACTTTTACCGACCATATTGGAACCACAAATGAAATAACGATCGCCTGGTATATCAACATCCAGTGGACTATTGAACGTTTCCTGTCAAATGGCAGAACGAGAAGCCAGACTATAAAAGTTACAGGGAAGAATACAACCATAATTACTATCCCTATCAACCAGACTAATACTGATTTAATGATATCCATTTACAAATTTATTTATACTCCTCACCTCTGTGTCTCTCAGTATATCCTCTGTGGAACTCTGTGTAACAATTAAAAAAAGTTAAATATATTATTATCATTTATTTTAGTATTCTCCTGCCTGAATAAACCCAGCATATCATTAACCATGTGTTTGCAGCCGATAAGGTTTCCGGCTGCTTCAACCATTTCTTCAGATCCCTCAATTTTACATTCAGTGATTATCCCGCTCTTTACAAATATTTTACAGATGTGTTTTCCCCCTTTAAGCTTAAAGCTGTTAGTGAAATAATAATCAGGACCATAAGCATAGTTCCATTCCCATGTTCTGTATTTTGATCTTTCCAGTTCTCGAATTTCTGAAATCTCTTTATTTGTTAGGTCAATTATAGAATTTCCTCCTTTCTCGACGAAAAATTTCATCATTTGAGATCTGAAATCAATTGTATCTTTTATCTGAGGAACTAACTCTTTCAGGTTCATCACCCGGGAGGTGTTTGATTCCACAGCCCTGGTCAAATAGGATGATTTGTCTTTCCTTAATGTCTTCTGAAGATCATCAAGCTGCGAATTAAAAAGGAGTGTGCCATGGTGTAAAACTCTTTCCCGGTAAACATGCTCAGCATTTCCTGATATTTTTAATCCATTAACCCTCAGATCGTTCTTCCCTTCAAAAACTGCATTGACACCTGTTTTTTTCAGGAATTCAATTACAGGCAGGGTATATTTTCTGAAATCGACCTGTTTACCTTTTGTACTATTCAGGATAAATGCAAAATTGAGGTTACCTGAATCATGATATACTGCTCCTCCCCCTGAAATCCTTCTTATCACCGGGATATTTCCCCCGTAAACAAAACTTGTATCTGCCTCCCTGTGAGCAACCTGGTGCTTTCCTATAATAACTGAAGGAGTGTTGATGCCCAGGATAAAATATTCATCTCCCTGGTTTTTAAGAAGATAATCATCAACAGCCAGGTTAAAATAAGGATTGGTTGTTTTGAGGTTGAGGCAGAGCATGGATTTTTAGGAATTAGCCCCGCTTAAGCGGGTCTCGTCCCGATAGCTATCGGGAGGGGGGTCTCCAAAATATATTTTAGTACTAAGAAATTTCTTATCTGTTAATTCGTAAAGCTTATACATACCCCATCCTACCAGTGCTCCAAACATCGAACCGCAGATAACATCACCGGGATAATGAACACCGAGGTATATCCTGCTGTATCCTACAACAGCAGCCCAAAAAATTATGCTTATTGAAAACCATTTTCTTTTGATAAGCATCAGACTTAACAAGGCTATATTGAAGGAATTTGCGGCATGCGATGAAACAAAGCCGTATAATCCTCCGCAATAATTATTGACAAGATGCACCATTCCCTGAAGAGCCGGTTCATGACACGGACGAAGCCGGAGAAAAAGGTTCTTAAAAAGATGTACTGATGCCTGGTCTGCAATTATAACAGCAAGGATTATAAAAAGTACAATTACAGGAAATCTCTTTTTATACCTGAAACCCAACCATATTAGTATAACTAAATACAATGGAGCCCATATTATCTTTCCGCTTATGGCAAACATTATTTTATCCCAAAAAGGATTATTAAGTGAATTGAGAAAAAGAAAAAGCTGCTGATCCAGTTGCTCAAGCATATCAGAAAATTATTTGTTTGTTTAAAACATTCCAGAGCAAGTCTTTAAGATTTGTAAGACCTTGTCCGGTAATAGACGAAATGAAAACCCACTGAATTTCGGGAAGCTCCTTTTTTGTTTCATCCATCATTTCCTTATCCAGCAGGTCTGACTTTGATATTGCAAGTACTCTTTTTTTGTCAAGCAATTCATTACTGTACATTTTAAGCTCCCTGATAAGAATTTCATATTCTTCCATAATATTTTTGCTATCTGCAGGAATAATAAACAATAGTATGGCATTTCGCTCTATATGTTTTAAAAATCTTATCCCCAGACCTTTGCCCTCATGTGCTCCTTCTATTATACCGGGAATATCGGCCATTACAAACGATTTATCATCCCTGTAGCTTACAATACCCAGGTTTGGTGTTAGTGTCGTAAAGGGGTAATCGGCTATTTTCGGTTTTGCAGCAGAAATAACTGACAGCAGGGTTGATTTTCCTGCATTAGGAAAACCCACCAGTCCTACATCAGCAAGTATTTTAAGTTCCAGTACAAACCAGTCTTCCACCCCTGGTTCTCCAGGTTGGGCATAGCGTGGTGTTTGGTTAACAGAGGATTTAAAATGAGTATTTCCGCGTCCGCCTTTTCCTCCCCTTACCAAAATTTGTTCCTCCCCATGCTGTGTAATCTCGAATATAACCATGGAAGTTTCATCTGTTTTGGCCACGGTACCAAGTGGAACCTCAATAATAATATCCTTGCCATTGGCTCCTGTTGATTGCTGAGAACCGCCATGTTGGCCATTATCTGCAAAAATATGACGTTTATACTTCAGATGAAGCAGAGTCCACATCTGGTTGTTACCACGTAGTATTACATGTCCTCCTCTGCCACCGTCACCACCATCGGGCCCCCCTTTGGGAATGAACTTCTCCCTTCGCAGATGAGTCGATCCGGCGCCACCCTTTCCTGACCGGCAGAATATCTTTACATAATCAATAAAATTGGACTCAGACATGGTGCAGAATTACTATGTGGAGCTCTGTATATGCTCAATGGAACTCTGTGAAAGTTCTTTTTGTAACACAGAAAAGACACAGAGTGACACTGAGTTATTTATACTAATTTTTCAAGATTGAATATTAACCTTCCAAAAATATCATCAATGGTTCCCATCCCGTTAACAGGCTGATAAAGGCCTCGTTCACGGCAGTAATTTATAATGGGTTCTGTTTTCTCCTTATATACATCTATCCTGTTTTCTATCACAGCAGGATCCTTGTCGTCAGGACGTCCTGACCGGTCAGCTCTGAGAACAAGTCGTTTTACAAGTTCTTCATGCTCAACTTCAAGTACGAGCATACCATCTATTTTCATATCTCTTTCATTCAGCATCTTTTCCAGGGCAATAGTCTGGGCCACTGTGCGCGGGAAACCGTCGAAAAGAAATCCTGCACTCCCTTTTGTCGAATCAACCTTATTGGCAATCATTTCAATAACAACCTCATCCGGAACAAGTTCACCCTTCGACATGATAGAGCTCATTCTTTCCCCCAAGTCCGTGCCGGCAGCTATTTCAGCCCGTAGCATATCTCCGGTTGAAAGATGTGTAAGATTAAACTTCTCAGCCAGTCTTACTGACTGTGTCCCTTTACCTGATCCGGGAGGACCAAAAATCAAAATATTAACCATAATAAAAAAAGAATTTGAATTATTTAAATAATGTATATACAGATGGCAGGTTACGTCCATAACCATTATAATCAAGGCCATAACCTATTACAAATTTATTCGGTATCTCAAACCCGATATAGTTAATCGGGATGTCACGCATGTATGCTTCAGGTTTAAACAGCATTGCGGCAATTTTAATCTCGGCAACATTTCTTATAACCAATTCATTAACAATACGTTCAAGTGTTGCCCCGGTATCAACAATATCCTCAACTACTATTACTATCTTATTCTCCATGTCTTCATTCCACCCGATCAGTTCCTTTACTGACCCTGAAGAATTGGTCCCCTGATACGAAGCAAGTTTAACAAAAGTTATCCTTGCCTTCAGATCGATTCTCCTGAACAGGTCAGCTGCAAACATGAATGCACCGTTTAATATTCCCACAAAGATAACCTCACTGCCCGTAAAGTCACGATTTATCTGTAAGGCAATCTCATCCAGTCTCTTTTTGATAGCTTGCTCAGAAATAATTTCCCTGAACTTCTTATCCAGTATTCTTACTTCGTTCATGATGAAGGCTATTGATTCTTAAGCCGGAGCGAAAATATGAAAATAATAGTTTATTTTTGTCCATGTCAGCAAGTTAAATTTAAATAAAAAATATGGAACCTCTGGTAAGCATAATTATGGGAAGCACATCGGACCTGCCGGTGATGGAGAAAACAGCTGTTATACTCAACGATTTCGGGATACCATTTGAGATCAATGCCCTTTCGGCACACCGAACACCTGAGGAGGTTGAGAAGTTTGCCAGGGGTGCTGAAAAAAGAGGGATAAAAGTGATAATCGCAGCTGCAGGTATGGCTGCTCACCTGCCCGGAGTAATTGCAGCCATGACACCTTTGCCGGTTATTGGTGTTCCAATAAAAGCTTCACTTGAAGGTCTCGATTCAATTTTTTCTATCCTCCAGATGCCCCCGGGAATACCCGTAGCAACAGTGGGTGTTAATGCAGCACAGAACGCAGGCATCCTTGCTGCACAGATAATCGGTGCTGGAAACAGTAAAGTGATGAAAGAGGTTGTAAAATATAAAGAGAGCCTGAAAAAGAAGATAGTCGATGCCAACAAGGAACTCAAAAAAGTCAAATTCAAGTTCAAAACAAATTAAATACCCTCTTCCGCTTTGCGGAATAGATATTTGTCAACTACAATTACAGTATTAGCCCCCCTTTAGAGCTTTCCGCTATTGCGGAACAAGTTGTCCCGCGCAACGGGAGGGGTTGGGGGGTCAATAATTATAAACAAATATTAGCAATATCATTATCTGATATTTTTTTGTATTTTTATAGAATATACTTGAAACATTTTGTACTCGCTGCACAAAATTACTGTTTCGGTTTTATTTTTTTTACTGTTCTCTACACTCCATGCAGGTGATCCATATCGTATTCCTGCAGGAGCAGGCGAGTCAGGAATGGGGTCAGTATGCATTATGAAGACCGGATTCTGGTCTTCATTCCAAAACCAGGCTCTTCTGGCCTCCAATAACTACTTCTCAGCTGGTATTAATTATAATAACAGATTCAATATCTGCGAGTTGGGAACAAGGACTGCAGGCTTAATAATTCCTGCCGGAAATAGTTCTCTGGGTATAATTTATTCTAACTTCGGGTATAAGCATTTCCACCGTGAGACAGCAGGATTAAGCTGCGGAATAGCACTTTCAGAGAAGATCTCCGCAGGTGTGCAAATAGACTACTTTTCTGAGAAAACATCACTCGAATACGAAAGAAGAGATATCATAACATGTCAGACCGGGTTGCTAATACTGCCTAAAGAGAACCTTAGTATCGGTATTCACATTTTTAATCCGGTTCCAAATTCTTTAAGAAAATCATTCCTGCCAACAACTCTCAGTGTTGGTGCCGGGTTAAAACTTAATAAGGTGCTTTTTGCAGCTGCAGAAGCCGAAATGACAACAGGTAATAACCTGGTTGTCAGGACAGGGTTAGAGTATGAAGTTGTTAACCGATTTCTGCTTCGCTGTGGTTTCTGCACTGATAATACTTCTTTCACCTTCGGGATTGGATACATACTGAACAGATTCCAATTCGACATGGGATTTGCAACCCACGAAAAACTTGGTATTACATCTTCTGCATCATTAATATTTAAGATTCATTAACCCCAAAGTACATTATAATAATAATCCTAAACGAAAATTAATAGAACTAAGAACTTACACGGAGTTCCACGGAGGAGACACAGAGAAACACAGAGAAAAAAATTATTTGCAAATGGAAACAAATGAAATTACACAAAGAATAATCGGTTGTGCAATAGAAGTAC
>CAZDOM010000049.1:0-21029 GCA_964507015.1 uncultured Rikenellaceae bacterium
CAGCGACCCCCTGATTATGAGTCAGGTGCTCTAACCATCTGAGCTATGGGCCCGATCTGGTTACCGGATGCTTGTTCCTTGTTGCTGGTTAATTCAAACTCTAATTATTAGTCAACCAGCAACATGCAACCGGTAACAAGCAACCGGTTAAACGGACTGCAATATTAATTATTTGTTGGTAATTATGCAAAAATCATTTTAAAGAAAGAACACCAGACTAAACCAGCAAATTAATCGTTTCCAGCAACAGCTGAATTACATTATTCACATTTTTATTAAAGACTTCAATAACATCTTCCCACGAAACAGGCACCTCATCCTCCTTCCAGCTGTCATAATCTGTACTCATAGATATTGCTGCATAGGGTATGCCCAGTTCATTTGCAAGAACAGCCTCTGTAGCAACAGACATGTTTATTATGTCTGCACCCCACAAACGAAACATCCTGGATTCTGCCCTTGTTGAAAACCTTGGTCCCTCAATGGTTATAAGAGTCCCTGTACTATGTATATTCATTTCCAGGTTTTGTGCAGCTGTTATAATTACCTGGCGAAGATCCTTGTTAAACGGATCCGGCATTGAAACATGCTTCATATTTCCCGGTTCAAACTCTTCGTGAAATGTATGAATCCTGTGGTGTGTAAAATCGATAAGCTGATCAGGGACTATAAGATCACCACGCCCGATCTCATCCCTCAGGCTGCCACACGCCGTTGTTGCGATGATATGTGTACACCCGGCCTCCCTGAGGGCGAAAAGATTAGCGCGGTTATTTACCTGTGAAGGGGGAATTGTGTGATTATAACCATGCCGGGATAAAATAACAATTTCCTTATCCTTTATTTTCCCTTTAAGCAGGGGCGAAGAGGGTTCTCCATAAGGTGTAGTGATATTGATTTCCTCCGGATCTTTAAGAATATCCGGATTTTCAAGGCCTGATCCTCCTATAATACCGGTCTTGGTCATTTTTCTCTTTTGATAAAGGACATAAGTACATTTGCTGCCTCATCCATATCATTACCAAAGGTAATTATCCCGGCCCTGTCGCCTGCCATCACAATCATCCTTTTTTCAATTACATCAGAATCACTGAAAAGCCGGAAAATGTCCTTTGCCAGTCCGGTTGTACCATATTCAAATGAAGGGTTGGTTGTAGGAACCTTGTAAATGAGATCATTCCACAGTTCAATATTATGGACATGTACCACCGCATTCACACCCGGATCAGCAAGATATATTGCTGCATGAGTAAGAGATTCTGATGAAGCTTTAAGAGGACCTATACATTGTACAGCATTATCATCAATATTAAAAGAAGTGACTTTTACGTAATGTCCCGGCTCAAGATCAGGTATCTCACCGGTGGCGGAACCTGTTATGATAAACTGATTTCCACCCTTAATACGCATGCTTATATTCCCGAAACCAACACCATTTTCATAAGCTCCTATCATATCCATATTATATAGGATTTCTCTCCACGTGTTTATTATTTCATATTGCTCATCTGAAGTAACGGGCCCTGACTGATTCCAGTGACAATTAAATTTTACTACCCCTTCCATTTCCATTAGTTTTATCTGCAAACATTTTTGATATTTCTTTATCTTCTGCTTTATAAATACCCTTTTCAGTAATATAGCCTGTAATATATTTAACGGGAGTTATGTCAAATCCATAATTTACTGCCCGGGCTTTTTCCGGACAAATACGCACGCTTTCCATTTTACCTTCTGTTATACCGGTAATAGTAGTGACTTCCTCCGGATCACGTTCTTCAACAGTGATCCCGGAAAGTCCATCTTCTATATCAGGATCAAGTGTTGATGTGGGTAATGCACAATAAAAAGGAATATTATTATCAAATGCTGCAAGCGCCTTCAGGTAGGTCCCTATTTTATTGGCAATATCACCATTACGGGCAGTCCGGTCACTCCCAACTATTACAATATCAACCATTCCATGTTGCATCAGGTGACCTCCGGTATTATCGGTTACCAGTGTATAAGGTACTCCTGCCTGTTCAAGCTCCCAGGCTGTAAGCCTGGCTCCCTGATTTAACGGTCTTGTCTCATCAACCCAGACATGAACAGGTATATCCTTTTCATGGGCAAGATAAACCGGTGCCGTAGCGGTTCCATAATCTATACAGGCCAGCCATCCGGCATTGCAATGAGTAAGAATATTTACCGGTTCATTCTTATTCTTCCTGCTAATCTTTTCAATTATCTTCAATCCGTTAATACCTATATTTTTACAGCTCTCCTCTTCATTTTTACATATTTCCAGGGCAGACTCAAGAGCAACAGCAGAGAGAGACTCCGCAGGAACATTTTTATCAAGTTTCTTCATAACATAATTAACTGCCCATGCCAGGTTTATCGCTGTCGGGCGGCATGAAATCAGATATCTGGCTGCATTTTCAAGATGCTTGTGTGGATTTGTTGTAGAAGTCATTTCAAGTGTTGCGAGATACATACCAAATGCTCCGGCTGCACCAATGACAGGAGCACCCCTGATTGTCATCTCTTTTATAGCATTAAAAATATCTTCCACGGAACGAAAATCAAGAATCTCAAAAAAAAACGGTAGTCTTTTCTGGTCAATTGCCCTGACAATTCCGGGATCAGATTCATCGAACCAGATACTCTTATAGTATTTATCGCCGGCAAACATCAGATAAATATTTGCATTACCAAAATTACTCAAATATTAAAAACAAACCCCCTAACAAGCTGTTTATCTCATTATATTATATAATTCGAATTGTCGACCAGATTATTCGAATATTTTGAATACAAATATTTATAGTATAACTTTGCTATTGATAACAGAATAACTTCTCTGGAAGAAACATATGGTTAATAAAGAGGAATTTAAAAGAAAAATCATAATCTCGGCAGGCGGGATATTCAGTCGTTACGGATTCCGGAAAACAACGATGGATGAAATTGCCAAAGCTCTGAAAATGGGTAAAAGTTCCATTTATTACTATTTCAGCAGTAAGGAGGAGATCTTTGAGGCCGTTGTACTTTATGAAGCTAATGTGCTTAGAAATGAGCTTACTAAGGCTATCAAATCGGTTGAATCTCCTGTAGAAAAAGTAAGAAATTACGTTTTTGTGAGAATGAAAACGTTCGAAAAATTATCGAATTATTACAATGCTATTTTTGATAAGAACCTCGATCACTTTGATTTTATAGAGCATATACGTTCAAGATATGATCGTGAAGAGCTGGCAATACTGAGGCTTCTTCTTTACCATGGAGCAAGGAAAAAAGTCTTTAGTGTAACTAACAGTTCATATACTGCTTTGGCCATTCAAACAAGCCTCAAGGGACTGGAGGTGCCTCTTTTCTGGCAAAAGAAAGAGGTAGATATAGAAGATCGGCTGAATGGTATACTGGATGTATTATTTCACGGGATCCTGAAGAAATAAGCTTATCTTTTAATTTCCAGTCTTTTCTTCTTTTTATAACTGTAATAGAGCCAGGTACCTCCTAATATTATAAACGGGATACTTAAAAGCTGCCCCATATTAAGTTTCATCGTTGATTCAAAGGCAACCTGGTCTTCTTTCAGGAATTCAATAAAGAAACGTGCTACAAAAATAAGGATTAGGGCAAGGCTAATAAGTGTTCCCTGGATATACTCGCCTTTTTTTCTCCAGTAAATCCACATGAGCAGACAGAAAATCAACAGATAGGCCATTGCTTCATATATCTGTGTCGGATGTTTTGGTGCTGTCTCTCCATTGCGCAGAAAAACAAAACCCCATGGGACTGTTGTCTCAATACCATATATCTCTGAGTTCATCAGATTGCCCATCCTTATAAAAAAACCGGAAAGAGCTACAACAATTGCGACACGGTCTATTGCCCATGTAAAATCCTTTTTTTCCTTTTTCACAAAAAGCCATATTGCAGTTATAATACCTAAAGCAGCACCATGACTGGCAAGACCTCCGTGCCAGATCTTAAGTATTTCTGCCGGATGCGAAAGATAATATCCGGGTTCATAAAAAAGACAATGTCCGAGTCTTGCCCCCACAATAACGCCAATAGCAACATAAATAGTGAGTCTGTCAAGGACTGTTTCACTCAGGTTTTCATTTTTAAATATCTTTTGTAAAATTAAATATCCGAATAAGAAGGAGGAAGCAAACAGCAGGCCATACCACCTGACAGCAAATGACCCGATACGGAAAATTTCAGGATTTACATCCCATGGAATAACCAGATAGTGCATAGTTAAGTTTTCTTATGATCATCAAAGGTAAAAAATTATAATTTAGTTTGTATTCCTGATTATTATAAGATGAAGGTTTTAACCCGGTACCGGAAATTTTCAGTAAAAAAATATTTATGTTTGTAGTTCACCATAACGGGGGTTTGTTAATGAACCGGAACATATTTAAAAATATCATTTATGTTTTTCTGGTCTGTAGCCTTATAGCCAGTTGTGCCAAGGTGAATACTCCCACCGGCGGACCAAAAGACAAAACCCCGCCTAAAGTTGTTGGCAGCAAACCGGTTAACGGGGCCACTTTTTATAAAAACAAGAAGTTTGAAGTTACATTTGATGAATATGTTACTGTTGAAAATATTAATGATAAGCTTATTGTTTCTCCTCCCCTGCAAAAAAGACCGCTTGTCTCATTAAGAGGAAAGAGCATTGTTGTTGAATTTGAGGATAAGCTTAAAGAAAATACAACCTATACCTTTAATTTTCAGGATGCAATAAAGGATCTTAATGAAGGTAATGTTTTTGAGAATTTCAAATTTGTTTTTTCCACAGGAGCGGTAGTTGATTCGTTATCAGTGACAGGCAATCTCTATAATGCTTATGTACTTGATAGTCCTGAAGATGCACTTGTAATGCTTTACAGTAACCTTGAAGATTCAGCATTCAGAAAAACAATCCCTGATTATTTATCAAGGGTTGAAAAAAACGGTTATTTCAGGATTGATAATATACACGAAGGAACATATATGTTGTATGGACTGAAAGAGGCAGATAACAGCAAGAACTTTAACGCAAAAGAAGAAGAAATAGCATTCCTTGATGAACCGGTCGAAATTACTCCCGGGGAAAATTATTTACCAATAGAAAAAGATACTGTTCCGGTGGTAAAAACGGGGAAAAAGACTGCTGATTTGCCGGTACCAACAGGAGAAAATAAGCTTATTCTTTTCAGACATGATGATAAACTGCATTATCTGACCTCTTCAACCAGAAATTTATCTTACCTTATAACCTATACTCTGGCTTTGCCTCCGGGAGAGAATGATTTTAATATAACCATTCCGGGGGCAGGTGAAAATTCATACTTCACAGAGAAAAGTATAAATAGAGATACCCTGAAAGTATGGCTTACCGATTCAATGCTTTACTCACAGCAACAAATAACAACAATTGTAGGTTATCCTTATACCGATACATCAAATACCATTATTTACAGGACAGATACTATACAAATGAGATATACGCCACCGCGTTTAGCAAGAGCAGACAGGAACAAACGCACTCAATATTCTGTACAGACAAACCTTTCCGGTTCTCTCAGGCCGGGCCAAAAAATATTCTTTCAATCCACTACTCCTTTATTATCACCTGATACGTCGCTGATCCGTTTTTATGAAATAACACAGGAGGGACAGATTCAAATACCTTACAACTTTGTTCCCGATACAACAAATACCTGCAAAACCAACCTTAACATACAGCTTGAACCCGGCAAAAACTATTTGTATATTGCTGATTCTGCAGCATACAGGAACATATATGGTGAACATACCGATTCAACAGGAGTAAAGTTTTCAGTAAAAGCAGAAGCATCCTTTGGTAGTCTTGCTTTGACTATCACGGGATACGAAGGGAAACGGATTATTGAGCTGCTTGATAACAATGAAAAGGTAATAAGGAAAAAACAAATGGATAGCGATGGAAAAGTTGAATTTCTTCTTCTTGACAAAGGTAAATACAGAGCAAGGGTTATTTATGACATTAATGGTGACGGGAAATGGACAACCGGGGATCTGACTGAGAGAAGACAACCGGAACCGGTTTCTTTTTATCCGCAGGAAATTGATGTAAAAAATGACTGGGTTATTGATCAGGATTGGGATATAAGCGATAAAAATATAAAGAAAATAAAGAGCGTAAAGCGCTCAAATACAGGTGGATAGGACAAATATATTATTAATTTAAAACCCATAAAAATGAAAAAAGTAGTTGCCGGTGTTGATATCGGCGGAACAAATACAAGGGTTGGCCTTGTTGACGAAGCAGGAAATGTATTATCGGAAAGTGATTTTAAAACAACCGATTATCCAAAGATCGAAGGTTTTGTCACTGCCCTGGCAGCAGCAATAAAAAAACTGGTTGCTGCCAAAAAGGGATATGAGCTGGCAGGTATAGGTATCGGTGCCCCCGATGCAAATTATCACAGGGGAACAATAGAACATGCTCCGAACCTTGCATGGAAAGGGATTGTACCGCTGGCAGATCTTGTAAAAAAACAGATCAATGTTCCTGTTGTTGTAACCAATGATGCAAATGCTGCTGCAATGGGCGAAATGATTTTTGGTGGTGCCAAAAAAATGAAAGATTTTATTGTACTGACTCTGGGTACCGGTCTTGGCAGCGGAATTGTAATCGACGGAAAAATGGTTTACGGACACACAGGGTTTGCAGGTGAACTTGGCCATATGACAGTTGTCCACGGAGGCAGAGAATGCGGATGCGGAAGAAAAGGATGCTTTGAAGCTTATGGATCAGCAACAGGTCTTGTTAAAACAACCATTGAACTGATGAGCCAGATTAGAGATGAAAGTCCATTGAGAGATATCCCGGTAGCAAAACTTACTTCAAAGAAAATTGCTGAAGCCGCAGCAAAAAAGGATCCTGTTGCAGTTAAAGCAATGAACTATACAGCAGAAATACTTGGATTTGGAATAATCAATGCCGTTGTCTTCTCGAGCCCTGAAGCAATATTTCTTTTCGGCGGACTGGCAAATGCAGGCGATATGCTCCTGAATCCTGTAAAGAAATATATCAAGGAAAATAATTATGTCCTGATGAAAGATACTGTCAAGGTCCTTATTTCAAAGATACCTGAAAACAAAGGCGCCGTAATGGGATCTGCAGCTCTTATCTGGAACGAATTGAAATAATAGTCTTTTGAATTGAATTCCACGTTCAAAGATTCATGAGGAAACAAAACCCATGAAAACACTGAATGTCAGGAAATTAAATTTTGACACGCCATATCCGGATCTGGGTGAAATATCTGCCGGACTTGATAAGTCTGAAAACAGGTTTCACGCAGAAGAAGTAAACTGGAAGGGATTTCCCTATAAACCGGATGTGGCTTTTTCTTTGGGTTATACCGAACAAGAGCTTCTTATTAAGTTTTATATAACCGAAAACTGGTTTAAGGCAGAAAAGACAGAAACAAACCAGATGGTATGTGAAGATTCATGTGTGGAATTTTTTGTTTCACCGGATGAGAGCGGTTTATATTATAATTTTGAATTCAATGGAATAGGTACCTGCCTTATGGGTTCCGGCAGGGACAGACATTCGGGCAGAAGAGCTGAGCCTGACATAATAGCGAAAATAAGAAGAAAAACATCTGTTGGTGATAAACCTGTTGCCGAAATAAAAGGAGAATTTTCGTGGTCAATAACAATTGCAATCCCCTTACAAGTCTTTTACCATCATAAGGTCAATAAGCTGGAGGGAAAAATATTCAGGGCAAATTTCTATAAATGCGGCGACAAACTGTCAGTACCTCATTATCTTACATGGAATCCTGTAGGAACAGAAAAACCGGATTTTCACAGACCGGAATATTTCGGATTGCTGAGATTTGTTTAATCAAATAATTCCACGTGGCTTCCATATTGAGGGGTAAAACAAAAACAGACAAGAGACATATTTAAGAAGAAATGGTATATTTACATAAAGCTTTTCAGGGTTAAATGACAAAAAAGAGACTTGCAATAGGGATTGATATTGGCGGAACCAATACTGTTTTCGGATTTGTTGACAGGGAGGGAAATATACTTATTGAGGACAGGTTGAAAACCATGTCATATCAGAAGGTTGAAGATTTTGTAGGGGCTCTGTTCAAAACCATGGGAGCTGCCGGCCGGAAGATAGGGAAAGAGTATGAAATAATGGGCTTTGGTATCGGTGCTCCTATGGGCAACATACATAAAGGCACGATTGAGTATTCTGCCGCCCTGCCATGGAAAGGCATTGTTCCGCTTGCAGAGGTATTTCACAGACATACCGAACTACCTGTTATTGTTACCAATGATGCCAATGCTGCTGCAGTGGGAGAAATGATATACGGCGGAGCCAGGGGAATGAGGGATTTTGTGGTGATAACACTGGGAACAGGACTCGGAAGCGGCTTTGTTGTTGATGGCAAACTAATGTACGGACATGATGGCTTTGCAGGAGAACTGGGACATACACCAATCCGGCCTGAACTTTCTGATCGTGAGTGCGGATGTGGTAACAAAGGATGCCTTGAAACATATGTATCGGCTACAGGATTAACAAAAACCTTTATCAAAATACTTGCAGACAGTCGTCAGCCAAGTGAATTTAAAAAAATGTGCATCGACGACATCAATGCTGAATTGATATTTAATGCTGCAAAAAAAGGAGATAAACTCGCAATAAAAGCTTTTGATGTTACAGGTAGAATACTTGGATATAAACTTGCCGATGTTGTTTCACATACAAGCCCTGAGGCTATTTTCCTTTTTGGAGGACTTGCACTTTCAGGAGATTTTATATTCAAACCGGCAAAAGAATCGATGGAGAGGCATCTTTTAAGCATATACAGGGATAAAGTAAAAATTCTTCCATCGGAACTCAACACAAAAAATGCTGCAGTACTGGGTGCAAGTTCACTGGTATGGTCAGTTCTGGAATCATAATGCAAAAAATATTAATAACAGAAGCCATGGCGAATTTCAGTGAAATCTTAAATCATATTCTCGGCGTTGTCTTTATCGTGATAATATTTTCTCTTGCTTATGCATACCTGAAACCACACCAGCTTCATAAACGACGACTTGTCTCAACACTGCTTCTGAAAATAAGCTACCTTACATATTTACTTATCCTGCTTATTGTGGTCTATTTATCAGCACTTGTAAAAGGAGGCCTTGAAGAAATCTTTATGGGGATAGAGTTTTTTGCTTTCCTGGTTGTTCTGTTTGTTCCCACTATAGGCATTTTTGCAAGAAAACTGGGTCATTTCAGCAAAAAAAGAGAGGGATACAACTACTTTTTTACCATAGTGAATGTTTTATCAATAATCCTGATATTATTAATGTACTTTATTTGATTGTATTTCAGGGAATTTGCAAAATGGATAATATCCCCTGTTCTAAATATCAGCTATTATTTAACTTTGCTATTACTAATAACTTAAACTAATACATATGATCAAGGAACGTTTAATCGGGTATATAGAACAGAGCATAAAACAAAACTGGTCTATAGAAGCTTTATCGAATTATAAAGAACCGGGTCTGACATATAAACAAATAGCAGAACAAATAATCAAGTTTCATATCTTTTTCAAAGGGACAGGTATAAAGGAGGGGGATAAAATAGCTCTTGTCGGAAGAAACGCTGCAAACTGGTGTACTGTATATCTTGCTACAGTAACCTATGGTGCTGTAACAGTTCCGATACTACCCGATTTTAAGTCTGATGATCTTATTAACCTGGTAAATCATTCCGACGCAAAACTTCTTTTTGTTGATGACAAGATCTTTGAGCTGCTTGATGTTGCAAAGATGCCGGAAATAACAGGTATTGTTTCGGTTGATACCTTTAAGATGATTTTCACAACGGATGAAAAAGTGAATACAGCTTTTAATGAAATTGAAGAGAAATATTTGAAAGCTTATCCGGAACTTAAACCTGAAGATATAAAATTCTCTGATATTACCAATGATAAACTGGCTGTTATAAGTTATACCGGCGGGACTACCGGCTTTTCAAAAGGGGTTATGATTACACATAACAGCCTTGCTGCAAATGTGAGGTTTGCACAGAATAACATGCCTCTTCAGCCAGGCGATCCCCTTGTTTCATTTTTACCGCTGGCACATACTTATGGATGTGCATTTGAATTCCTGTTTCCATTCACATACGGATGTCATATAACCATTCTTTCCAAAACACCATCACCACAGGTGATAATACAGGCATTTGGTGATATAAAGCCGAGACTTATTCTATCAGTACCTCTCGTTATTGAAAAGATCTTTAAAAAACAACTTCTGCCGGTGATTAATAAACCCGCAATGAAAATACTTCTGGCCATACCCGGGATTAACAAGATCCTGCACAAAAAGATAAGAGAGAAACTTACAAATACTTTCGGGGGCAGATTTCATGAGATAGTAATAGGCGGTGCTGCCTTTAACCCTGAAGCTGAAAGATTTTTCAAGAAGATTGGATTCAGGTTTACAGTGGGTTATGGTATGACAGAATGTGGTCCGCTGATAAGTTATGCGTCATGGGATACAACAAAACTGGGCGCTTCCGGCCGGCCTGTTGATACACTGGAAATTACAATAGACTCTTCTGATCCCGGCAAAGAGATTGGAGAGATAATTCTGCGCGGAGAAAATGTAATGACAGGATATTATAAAAATGAAAAGGCTACAGGAGAGATAATAGATAAAAACGGATGGATGCATACCGGCGACCTTGGAATAATAGATAAAGAGGGTAATATTTTTATCAAAGGAAGAAGCAAAACAATGCTTCTGGGACCATCAGGTAAAAATATCTTCCCTGAAGAGATTGAAGCAGTAATAAATAATATGGATTATATTGCCGAATCGCTTGTAATATCTGAAAACAATAAACTCGTTGCATTAATATATCCTGATTTCGAAGTGGTGAAAAAGGATGGTATCTCTGACGAACATCTTTTACAGATACTCGAGGATACAAGAAAACAGGTCAACGAACGGGTACCTGAATTTATGACGGTAAGTAAATTCAGGATACATCCCGAAGAGTTTACCAAAACACCAAAGAGAAGCATAAAGAGATTCTTATATACAAAAGAATAATTTACCCCCCTCCCCCCTGAAGGGGGGCTATAAACCAGGTATTATTTTGTTAAATAACCGGTTTTAGGCCCTTTCAGGGAGTGGCGCCGCCAGAGTGGGGCCCTGGGGGTCCTTAATCAGAGAAAAAATGAAGTTATATGCAGTAATAGTAGCAGGAGGATCAAGCAAAAGAATGAATGCCGAGCGGCCAAAGCAGTTTCTTGAAATATCAGGGAAACCGGTGCTGATGCATACACTGGAACGATTCAAGGTTTTTAACAGTGAGATTGAAATAATTACTGTACTTCCTGAAAACCAACTCAGGTTCTGGGATGATTTGCAGAAAAAATATTCTTTCGATATACCCCATACCCTGGTTAAAGGAGGTAAAGCACGATTTTTTTCTGTTAAAAACGGATTAAAGTTTGTGGATATTCCGGGACTGGTGGCAATACATGACGGAGTGAGACCTTTTGTGTCGGTCGAAACAATAAAAAAATGCTTCGAAACGGCAGAAAAACTCGGGAATGCCATTCCGGTCATTTCTCCATCCGACACCTTACGGATGGTCACGGGAGACGAGAATAAGCCCATTAACAGACTGCAGGTGAGACAGGTACAAACACCACAGGTTTTTGATGCCGGACTCATAAAAAATGCATATCGCCAGGAATATATACCGGAGTTTACCGATGATGCAACAGTACTCGAAAAAACAGGAATAAAAATTAATCTTGTAGAGGGTAACAGAGAAAATATAAAAATAACTAACCCGGAAGACCTTTTAATATCAACAGCACTGCTGCCTGTTTTTTCGTAAAACAAGATATCTTAATAGCTGAGGTTTTAAAAAATTAATACAACTATACTATTATGAAAATTAAAGCAATATTGGTGATTTCACTGTTAGTTATATTATCGGGTTGTGCTGAACTTTTAACTGTCCTTGAATCTGCAGGCGGTCCATTACCGCTTACCGAATCGGAAGTTGTGAGCGGATTAAAAGAAGCACTATCAACCGGGGCACGCAATGCCGCAGGCAGACTTTCTCTGGAAAATGGTTATTATGGCGATGCAGCACTTAAAATACTGCTTCCTGATGAAGCAATGGTCATTGTGGATAATATTTCCAGGATTCCGGGCGGAGATCAGCTTGTAGAAGATGTAATATTAAGTATTAACAGGGCTGCCGAGGATGCAGCAAAAGAGGTGGCACCAATATTTGTTAACAGCATTACACAGATGTCAATCCAGGATGCCTTCGGGATCCTTAACGGAACCGATAATGCTGCAACTAACTACCTGAAGAGTACTACCTATAATGACCTGTATAATCTTTATAAACCTAAAATTCAAGCCTCAACCGAGAAAAAGATCGTTGGTGATATTTCCACAAAGAGATCATGGGAAACACTGACATCAAAATGGAACACACTAGCAAATTCCATTGCTGGACAGGTAGCTAACCTGAAACCGGTAAACACTGACCTTGATGATTATCTGACAAATAAAGCTCTGGCCGGGATGTTTTCAAAAGTTGAGGATGAGGAGCTGAAAATACGCAAGGATGTGTCCGCTAGAGTAACACCACTACTGAAGCGAGTATTTGGAAGTCTTGACAGCCAAACAACCAATTGACACAATGTTTGAAAAAAGGATACTTGATTTTTATGGGCTTGAAGTAAAAGTATCAGACCATGCCACCGAAGGAATACTGAACATACTGGACCACGCTGTCCAGGGGTCGGAAGGAGGTATGCGGTTTTCACTGCAGAATATAGCTGATCGCATAGCCGCTTATGAAGACAAGATAAGGTTTGTCTCACTGTACAAAAAAAATAAAATAACAGGTACTGTCGGTGCATGTTTCCGGATCACCGGACAGGGACAACTGCGTTACCCGTCGACTTATATTAGATATCTTGCTTTTCAGTCAACATACCAGTCTGCCATAAACTGGAGAAAAAGGGAAAAGGCTATAATAAAGCCTGAATCAGATGAATCATTCAAACAAAGAACACTGGAGATCTTCAGTAAACCACATATTTTGGATCTGCCTGATGTGTTTGAAAAAGATAAACACATCATGTATGCTTTTCTTGAGAGCATGAATGAAAGATCAAAAAACCTTGTTCACCAGGCTGAATATGAATATATAAGGTCTTTTCTGACCATGGTCTTTAGCAGATTTTCACCAAAACCCGACAAAAGGGTTTCAAAACTCAGGGAAGATGAAAAACAGAAAATGAATAGTCTGCTTATGGACTTCTATAAAGATTATTCCCTGTTTTCAACTGATTATGCTTTTGGGGGTGACAATTACTATGTGTTGAAAGAAAATGAAGAGATTATTGCCGGAGTTTGTGCAATTCCGGCATTATATAAAGTGTATGATATACCCGGAATTTGGGGTTGGGTAATAATGAAGGTTCTTCCTGAGATTCCATATTTCAGGAGATTGTTCCAGCCGGGCGAATTCAGGTATCTTGTTTTTGATGCGATTTATTGTAAGAAAGGAAAAGAATCTGTTCTGGCTGATCTTTTTGAAACAGCCTGTGACCTGGAAGGATATAATACAGGTCTTACCTGGCTTGACGACAGGAGTGAGCTTTACGATAAGATGAGAACTGAAGTTAGAATGGGTGCCCTTAACAGGATGCTGAATGCCAAACCCGGACTTGTTTACATGAAATTCCTGAATCTTACAGAAGAAGAAAAAGAACGTTTTTATGATGCCCCGGCATATATCTCTGGATTTGACTTCTCATAATTTCAGATAAATTCATCTTATTTTTATTATTTTTACAGCTTTATTGGGACGTTAGCTCAGTTGGTTCAGAGTGCTTGCTTGACAGGCAAGAGGTCACTGGTTCGATCCCAGTACGCCCCACCATAGCCCTCCGAATCCGCCAGCCGGCGGATGACAGGCAAGAGGTCACCGGTTTCCCACCTGGCTGCTGATGAGGTCAGTCGGGCTGGGTTTAATGTATTACTTAAGTTATCCCCCGATACCCTTTTTAAATATCAGGAACCATGAATACTGATAGTATTCTCCTGATTCTTTATTCATGAGTGACATATTGGATTTCAGGGGAAAGGGCACCAATACATCATGCCCGGTCTTCCAGTTGGCAGGTGTCATTACCTTGTTCCTGTCTGCAGTCTGAAGTGCTATAACCGTTCTTAAAAGCTCATCCATATTTCTTCCAACCTCCTGCGGATAAAAGTATTCTGCTCTGATTTTATTGTCGGGATCAATAATGAAAACTCCTCTTACATCCCTGTTGTTATCCGATTCTAAATGAATCATGCCGTATAGCTTTGCAATTACCAGATCAGAATCATCAGCAATTGGAAAATTTATTGTCTGGAGAGGGTATTCTTTATATTCTATCTTTTCAAGAATTGTCTTCCATTGATTATGTGTTTCAAGGGGATCTGTTGAGACTATTAATAACTTTACTTCAAGCTTATCGAATTCATTCTGAAGCTTTGCCAGCTCAATTAATTCGGTTGAGCAAACAGGAGTAAAGTCCATCGGGTGACTGAGAATTACCTTCCAGTTACTGACATAATCGTAAGGGAAATTGATAGTCCCTGATGTTGATTCAGCAGTAAATGAAGGCGCCTGTTCACCTATTAAAGGTATGCGGAAGTTTCTGCCATCGAACTTTCTTTGTGGCTTGTCCTGACTGCTTCCCCATCTGAAAATATTTGTAAATAAGAACATCACTTGTACGAATTAAAATGGTTAATAATAGCAATTTTGACAAGTCATTTTAAAAATGAGATACCACAGTTAAACAAAAGGAATAAACTTATGTTCATCTGAAAGACTGGTTTAACATATTTATAACATAATCGTAAATTCCGGCACCTTTTTTTACACCACTAAAACACAGCTTGCCCCGAATTTTAGGGGGATTGACACGGATTTACTTTGTGGCCTGTCTGTGATCTATGTGTAACCAGTGGTTAATTCTTTTTACGTTATTGTATTAAAAATCAGCTTACTGCCGCTTAAGACTAAAAAAATAGTCATTTTTCTTAAAAAATATTTGCATGACTATAAAAATAGTCGTAGCTTTGTAATATATGCAAGGTGCAAGGTGCGTTATATGATCAATTATAATAACTCCGATGCCCGACGCCTTTCGTTTGAATATTAACAACTTAAAACATATTAGATTATGAAACTAACAAAAGCAGAAGAACAGATTATGCATATCCTCTGGGATATGGGTGAGGGGCTGGTAAAGGATATACGTAACAGGATTGACGACCCCAAACCTGCCAGGAATACTGTTTCGACAGTAGTAAGAGTACTGGAAAAAAAGGGATATGTGGGACACCGGGCATACAGCAATGTCCACTGCTATTATCCCCTGGTCTCAAAAAGCGAATATTCCAAAAGCCAGCTATTCGGTCTCATGGAAAACTATTTCGATAATTCATTCCCCGCTATGGCATCATTTTTTGCCAGGGAAAAAGATCTCTCAATCAAGGAGCTTGATATACTTCTTGAGGATACGAAAAAAGAGCTTAAAAAAAGTAAAAAAAGAAAGTAATGGAATCATTTGCAATTTACCTGTTCAGGTCGGTCATCTGGCTTACAGGCTTTGCTCTCGTTTATCTCCTGTTTTTACGGAATGAACGGTTTTTCCTTCTAAAAAGAATCTACCTGTTAACGGGAATTATTGTATCACTTGTCTGTCCCCTTATTTCGATACATTACCAGGTAGAAATGACGGCACCGGTTATCAATACTTCAGGATATATAGCGACGGATGTATCTTCTGTGTCAGCAGTATCTCCTTCAGTACAGGCCGGATCATTTGATTACAGGACCTTACTTCTTTTTCTGTATCTGGGTGGAGTAGTTATACTGGTCTCCCGGTTGTTATGGCATATATTATTGTTAAGCAGGGAAATACAGAAAACGACAATAATAAAAAATGGGAAGGCACGGCTGGTAAAAGTCTCAGGATTCAGATCTCCATTTTCGTTTTTCAATTATATTTTTATCAATCTTTCAACTGATGACAATGAAATAAAGGAGATAGTCAATCATGAACTTATTCATATAAACCAGAAGCATTGGCTTGATCTTCTCCTTACCGAGACACTTCGTATTATTCAATGGATAAATCCATTTGCCTGGATTTATACAGGCTTTATCAGGGTTAATCATGAATATATGGCTGATGAAGGTGCCCTGCAGAGAACCTCTGATCCGGCTTATTACCGGGCAGCGCTTCTTAATCAGCTTTTCAGATCACCGGTAATAAGTCTTTCCAATTCTTTTAATTATTCGCTTAACAAAAAACGATTCGACATGATGAAGAAAATAATCACATCACCTTACAGGAAACTTAAAGTATTCCTTGTATTACCTGTTATTGCAGGTATTTTCTATGCATTTGCCACTCCTGAGTATAATTATATTTCTCAGGACGATGGACAAGAAGATACATTTACTATTTACCAGTCTGCACCGATTGTACAGAAAGAGGTCAGGGGTATTGTATTAACAGAAGATGGAAAACCATTCGCCAATGTTTCAATTGCTGTGACCGGAACCAGTATAAAAGCTGTTAGTGATGACAAAGGTAATTTTACATTAATCGGTGTACCTGAAAACTCATTTCTCGTTTTTTCATTTGTCGGATATAAAACAGACTTTAGAAAAGCAGATTTTTCTGAAACCATGGATATAAAAATGTTGAAAGATCCGGAATATAAGACACCTGAAAAAACCGCTTCCAATACTCCCGGAATACAGGCTCGTCCCAGAGGACTGGTGACAGTTGATGGTGTAATTTCGGAAAAAGACTATCGCGAAATAGTAGAAGAACTTGGTTATAACATGGGTCCTGTTAAATTCTTATCAGGTAACGAAGCAATTGAAAAATACGGAGAAAAAGGTGTTAATGGCGTACAGGAAATAACTACAAGAAAGAAAGCTCTGGAAATGGGTATGAAAGTACCCATACCAAGGCTTGCCCCAACAGATTATCCGACATTCCAGGGCCAAAAATACACCAGTTTTACCGATTGGGTTTGCGACCAGGCAAAGTACCCTGAAGAGGCCAAAAGTAAAAATATTGAAGGTTATATAGCGGTTAATTTTACAATAGAGCTTGATGGCACTATAAGCAATGTTGTTCCAAGTGGCCAGGGTGAACCGTTGTTGTTAGAAGAAATTATAAGAGTAATTAACTCATCACCAAAATGGGATCCGCCACAAAATACTGAAGTCGATTCACCATTCCCGTCATCTGTTATAGTGCTATTTCACCTACCTGACCGGATTATCAGAGAAGAACCTTTCGTGGTAGTTGAAGAGATGCCTATGTATCCGGGAGGTGAAGTGGAATTGCTTAAGTTTATTGCAGAGAATACCCATTATCCCGACTCTGCTAAGACAGCAAGAATACAAGGAAGAGTTATAGTGAGGTTTATTGTTACTAAAGAAGGAAATGTCGACGGTGTATCTGTAATTAAGGGTGTTCATCCATTACTTGATGCAGAAGCGATAAGAGTAATCAGCTTAATGAAAGGATTCAAACCCGGAATGCAGGGTGGTCGGCCAGTAAATGTATGGTATATGGTACCGGTAACATTTACCCTGACCCCGGCAGCCAAAGAATGATAGAAAATTAATAATTACTTCTATTGCCGTCGGCTTCAGCCGACGGTAATTAGCGAGGATAATGACTTATTTAAATTAATCTGTTTTGTTTTTAAAACATTAAGGATTTTATGTTTTATGCTTACAGTAATATCGCCTGAGATTTCAATTGGTTCACCATCTATATGAAACCTGGTTTCTTCGGTATGAATGATAAAAGATTTATCTGTTTTTATATATCTGATATATTTTGAATTCTTCAGCGTTCCTCTTAACAGACGCCAGGCTAATACGGGCAGCATTATCTTTGGGAAGGGTTTAACCAGCACGATATCAATTATACCATCATTGGGAAGGGCATCAGGTGCTATATATGCATTGTTACCAAATTGTCTTGTATTTGCTAATGTCATCAGGAAAAGATCTTCTGAGATATTTTCTTCTCCAGGAATCTTTATTTCAACACTGACCGGCCGGAATGTGAAGAAATTTAACAGGATAGCCCACACATAGGACCAGAATCCGCGTGTTTTGAGTTTGTCGAAAGAATGGGCAACGAAGCTGTCAAGGCCAACACCGGCAACATTCAGGCATACCTGGTTGTTCAGCATTATGACATCAATTTTATGACTATCCTCTTTTTTGATATCCTTCAATAAAGACCTGATATTTGTTTTGAAGCCCAGTTCACGCGCAAATCCGTTTCCAGATCCAAGAGGAAGAACGCCGAATATTTTATCACTGCCAACAAGCTCTGATGCCACACTTCTTACCGTTCCGTCACCTCCTGCAGCAATGAAAACATCAAATTTATCAAATGATTGCTTTATATGTGAACCGGATTCATCAATACTCAGCGATTTGAAACAGGACAATTCGTCCTTACGCCGCTGTAACTCCTTTGAAATGATTAATTTAACAGGTTTTATTCCTGCATGTGGATTAAGAATGAATAAAGATCTTTTTACCCCTTGTAATTCCATAACGGAACAGATTACCCCTGTCTGTAGAATAAGAACACGAAGGTTAAAAAATTATCTGATGAAATCAAATTAAAACGGGACTATCCTGCAGGATTGAACCCTCCGTTTGAGACAACCTTATTTAAAGCACCTACTTTATCGTAAAATTCACATCATAACCAGTAAAACTTATCTCACAAATTGCATCCGGGGCGGTACTGTTTTCAAACTGGGTTTTGCTGTCTTTTTCAATATATAAGGAAGTCTTATTTGTAAATCGTTCTTTCGGATAGCTAAGGCTCCCATATGTCTTCTGACATGATAGTTTGTAATTCAATTCAGGATCAGCGTTTAATGTAACTGTCCCATACTTAAAGTCTCCGCTGAAACTTGAAAATGTATCCGGTAAATTATCCACATTTAACCGGGTATCATATACAGAAGGCATTGTAATGCTTTTATCAACTGTACCAAGATAGATATCATCATATTTTGATTCATTGCAGGTAAACTTTTCTACACCACTTATTTTAAGAGTGCAATCATAAATAACATCAATGTTTAAATCACCAATTTTATCAGCTGCCAGTTCCGAATACTTAGCATTATATTTAAGTGATTTGTAACTGCCGCCCTTAACATCGGAATCATAAAGATCAAAGCTGGAATTTCCCATTTCTCCACCGAGAAGAAATAATGAGTATTTTGCTGTTGCCTCAATTCCCGACAGATTTTTAATATCAAAATCGTCATCATAAGATTGTATTTTTGCCGAATTGATTTTTGAAAATGTAAGGTTGGAGTATTTTGTTACAATTCTGACATCTGCAAGATTCTTTCCGGTCACCTTGCAATCGTAAATATCAAAAGACACATTACTCCCATTTCCAAGTATGAATGAAGAGTATTTAGCTTTGAAAGTGGAATTATCTCCGAAATCACCTGTTTTGATATCAGTATCGTAAATATCAAAATTGAAAATTCCTGCAAAGTCAGCTATTTCAACATCACTGTATTTACTATTCAATTCAAATTCAGCACTTTCAGGAATCCAAAGAGTATAAGATGTTTTAAACTTTGTTACACTGACATTTTTACCATTTTTAAGTGAAATTTTGTTAAAAAAACCTATAGAAATGATGTTTTTCCAGAATTGTGTATTGATATCAAGGGAATTGGATTCACTTTTTACTTCAGGTTCTTTAAATGCCGCTATCAGTAATTCTCTGTCTTCTGCATTACCGCCGGAAACGATGATCTCCCCGGTAAGTTTTACTTCATTATTTTTCCAGACATTCACTTTGAGATCAGAATCATATACTTTGAAAGCAAGCTTACCATTATTGTTTAGTTTATAAGAGCTTTCAAAACGTGCCTCTTTATCATCCTGACTGTATAAATAAGTAGCAGATGAGTTTAGCAGGACAAGTAAAAAAAACAACTTACATATTAATTTTACGTTTTTCATGGCTTTCATTTTTTTCAATTTCATTTAACATTCTGTTCAGGATTAATATTTTTTTCTCATACAGATCCATTAGGGAATTAATAAGTTTTGGATTCGGGCCATTGTTTTTTAAATCCTCCGAATAATGATTGATCAGGTCATCTATGTATTCTATTTCATTTTCACCTGAGACAAGCTGATTTACATTAGCCCTGGTATTTTTAATCAGATCAGAATAATTTTCAATCTGATTAAGGAAAAAAACCTCCTTTTTTGCCAGTTCAGGATCAACATTCATAAAGATCGGATCATGCCGCTGGTTTCGTCCGATGAAATATACGGTGATAACTGAAAGAACAGCTATTGCAGCAATAGCAGCAACTGATCCGGAAACTCTGCGGAGGCGGCTTTTCTCAGATAATCCCGTTGCTTTCTTTATTCTTCTCCACAGCCGGTTTTCATCCGGCTTTTCCACATCAAGAGCCTTCCTGTTTTCTTTTATATATGATTCTAATTTCATAATCCACAATAACTTAACATAATTCTTCTTTAATATGGTGATACTTTCTTAAAAGGATTTCTTTTAACATATTTTTTGCCCTTAAGTACTGAGATCTCGAAGTGGATTCAGAAATTCCAAGCATCGATGCAATCTCTCTGTGTAAATACCCTTCAAGAAGATATAGATTTAAAACAACTCTTGCCTTATCCGGCAATGTCTTAATACTATTATGAATAACCTCCATCGGGATATCAGGAAGATCATCTTCTTCAGAATCCGTATCATCAATTTGTATTGTATCCAGATCAACAAATTGTATTTTCTTGTTTCGGATATGGTTTAGAGAATTATTTATAACAATACGCTTTAACCATGTTCCGAATGAAG
>CAZDOM010000050.1:0-20922 GCA_964507015.1 uncultured Rikenellaceae bacterium
ATTTTCCCCCGGCAATTCGTTACTATCAGATCATTGCACCGCCATACCGTTATACAGTCGCACCGTTAATTTTCTTACACATTCTTAGATTTTTATCATATTTAATCTATATAATTGCATTATAGACTAAGAAATTATGAACGAATCCATTGCCCTGCTTTCTGCCACTGCAGTTTCGATAGCGTTTGTACACACAATTCTGGGTCCTGATCACTACCTTCCGTTTATAGTACTCAGTGAAGCAAAAAAATGGAATCTTAAGAAAACAATGTTTATAACATTACTGTGCGGCCTGGGTCATGTTCTTAGCTCTGTTGTCCTGGGTATGTTTGGAATAGCTGTAGGAATTTCACTTAACAGGCTGGTCAATATAGAGTCATTCAGGGGAAATATAGCAGCATGGCTTTTTATAGCATTCGGACTTATTTATATGGTTATCAGTATCAGGAACCTGATTAAGAACAAAAGACATACACATGCCCATTATCACATAGGGGGTGAACGCCATGAGCATGAACATGATCATCATAAAGAGCATACTCATGTACATAATACCGATAATGTTAAAACAACTCCCTGGGTGCTTTTTCTGATATTCGTTTTTGGGCCGTGTGAACCTCTGATTCCATTAGTTATGTATCCGGCTGCCGAGAATAATATTTCAGGAGCTGTTATTGTTTCATTGCTCTTCTCAATAGTAACAATAGCAACAATGATGTCGGTAGTGCTTGCCTTCAAACTTGGATTAAGTAAATTGAATCTCAAGCCCCTGGAAAAATACGCACACCTGATTGCAGGAGGCATGATATTTCTTTCAGGAATTGCTATACAGTTCCTTGGATTATAAGCAGATGAGGTTGTCTTAAAAGTAAACATCCTCTATTTTCTCCTGAATAATAATCGGACTTCCGGATCAATGGTTATTGATGCATCAGGATCAACTTTTAAACTAATCCTGGTTATTTTATCACTTACCCTGATCTTTTCATTTCTTATTCCTTTTGAGTCTTTTAAACCTAATTCAAGATTAAAAGTGAAAAGATAATCCTGCATCTGTTCAATTGATACCTCGATGGTGCCTTTTACATTACCTACCACGGTGGTGATCTTAAGATCAGGCTGTCCTGCGATATAAAGCCACTGGTGAAAGAACCATCCCATATCTCTGCCACTCACATCTTCCATCACCTGTCTGAGATCATCTGTCAGTGCATTTCCATACCTGTATCTCTCGTAAAAAAGCCTGATACCTTTCCAGAAATCTTCCTCTCCGATCTCGAAACGAAGCATATGCAGTACCCAGGCCCCCTTTTGATACGAATTGGCATTTAATAATTTCATAAGATCGATTATTGTTGTATCAATAACAGGGGCCGGGTTTCTTTCATAATACCTGATAACTCTCTCACGGGCAGCACTCATGCTTTTTGCCAGTTGCTCAACACCGTATGTTTTTTCCAAATAGACAGATGTCAGATATGTGGCAAATCCCTCGCTCAGCCATATATGATGCCAGTCTTTTTCAGTTACTGAATTACCAAACCACTGGTGCGCAATTTCGTGAGCTATAAGGCTTTCTGCACGTCCCTGGCCGGTAACGGAGTTCTCTGAATAAAATATACACCCGGCATTTTCAAGTCCTCCAAATATTGTTTTCGACTGAACATTTGCAAGTTTTTCGAACGAATAGGGACCTATAAGCCTGCAATAAAATGCAAGAGGTTTTACTGCGACAGCATAATCATTGAATCCCGCCTCACGATTTTCAGCATAAACCCAGGACCAAACTGGTATGTTTTCCACAACTCCTGCCAGAGAAGTGGCAAAAGAAGCAGCTCCGAAAGCCATGACTTTAACAGGAAGTGGAACATCTTCTTTCCAGTGTGTAAGCCTTTCACCTCCGGGAAGGTCGCTTTCTTCTATCAGGTGACCACTTCCAACAACTTCATAACGCCATGGTGCAGTAATTATAAAATCGACTGTTGCCTTGTCTGACGGATGATCCACCACAGGAAGATAATTGGAAGCCCTGTCGGGCCAATGATCAGAAAAAAAGGTTCGATTCCCGAACTTATTTCGTGAAATAATAAGTCCATCGGCAGGTATACCGGAATAATCGATAGATATTATGCCTGTATCACCACAGCTTACCATTTTCCCCGGATAGATCTTCAGCATGTTGTCTTCATGGTGCCATTTCACATCTTCCCTGTTAAAAGTGACTCTGGCAGTTTTCATCCCTTTCCCGGTGCTGTCATAATTCTTAAAGTCAAATGTTATTTCAGAAACAGGATCTTTAAAAATGAGCATGATCATGGTTCTGCCTTCAATATTATCGGTAGTATCATTAAGGTTAAGACTAAACTCATAATGAATAATATCGATTGCCGGATCGGGAAGTTGACTGGAAAATACCGGTACAGATACTGAAATCATAAGAAATGCTACAGCAACCGTCAGGATTCTCATAATATTAAATTTAGAAGGTGATATTCAAAGTTAACAGGCAAAATAAAATAAAAAAATAACATGGTGGTTTTCATTATTCCCGGTCAATCGCATGGTGATATTAATTCTTATGTGAATTAGCATTTAATTCTTAGCTTTGCAGAAGTTAAAATCAAAATAATGACTTACGATTATAATACACAGAGAAAGAGGATGTCTTTACCTGAGTATGGCAGGAATGTCCAGAAGATGGTTGATCATATCAAAACCATCGAAGACAGGGAGGAAAGAAACCGTGCAGCAAGAACAATAATACAGATAATGGGGAATCTTAATCCTCATTTGCGTGATGAAGGTGATTTTAAACACAAACTATGGGACCATCTTGCACTAATAGCTAATTTTGAGCTGGATATTGACCCTCCCTATCCTCCGCCTGAAAAGACAAAACTTAATGAAAAACCTAACCAGATACCATACAGGCAGGATGATATCAGATTTCTCCACTATGGCCGGATTATTGAGATGTTGATTGATGCTGCTTCAGAAATGAAGGATGGCGAAGAGAAAGAATATCTTACTACCCTGATTGTCAATCAGATGAAGAAAGCATATGTTACCTGGAACAGGAGCCAGGTAGCTGATGAGGTAATTATCAGTGATATGATTATGCTTTCAGGGGGCAAACTGAAAATGACTGAAGGAGTCAGGATACTCGAGATCAAGGATCTGCTGCCGCAAACAAAGAAAAAACAACAGGGGAAACAACACGGGAAACAACAAAATAAGCAATACAGCAAGAAAAAAGGATATATCCGTCATTAATGGGGACCTTTATCGTTCATGGTGGTAAATCTCTAAAAGGTGAAATAATACCTCAGGGTGCAAAAAATGAAGCATTGCAGGTAATATGTGCCACACTGCTTACACCCGAATCTGTTACCATCAACAATATTCCTGATATAAGCGATGTAAACAGGCTCATTGATCTTATCGAAGGCCTCGGTGTTAATGTTACCAGGGAAAAAAGATCGAAAATCACATTTAAAGCTGAGAAGATTAACCTTGATTATCTTCATTCTGAAGAATTTAAAAAGCAAAGCAACAGTATAAGGGGATCAATAATGATTGTAGGTCCTCTTTTGACAAGGTTCGGCAAAGCTTGTATACCAAAACCTGGTGGTGACAAAATTGGACGTCGCCGTGTTGATACACATTTCACAGGATTTCAGAAGCTGGGGGCAAATGTTATGTTTGACTCAATTGATCCCTTCTTCAGAATAGAAGCAGCCTCATTATCAGGAACATATATACACCTTGACGAAGCATCATTAACAGGTACAGCCAATATTATTATGGCTTCAGTACTAGCAAAAGGCCGCACTACAATCTATAATGCAGCTTGTGAACCATATGTCCAGCAGCTTTGCAGGATGCTGGTCTCAATGGGAGCAAAAATCGATGGAATAGGATCAAACCTCCTTTTTATTGACGGTGTAACAGAAATCGCAGGATGTTCCCACACCATACTTCCTGATATGATAGAAATTGGTTCTTTCATCGGCCTGGCAGCAATGACAGAATCAGAAATAACTATCAAAGATGTCTCATATGAAAACCTTGGTATCATACCTGATTCTTTTCGCCGGCTCGGCATTAAACTCGAAAGATCAGGAAATGACATCTTTATACCCCGGCAGGAACATTACGAAATTGAAACTTTCATTGACGGGTCAATAATGACCATTGCTGATGCTATATGGCCGGGTCTTACTCCGGATCTGCTGAGTGTATTTCTTGTCATATCAACCCAGGCTAAGGGAGCTGTTCTCATACATCAGAAAATGTTCGAAAGCCGCCTTTTCTTTGTTGATAAGCTTATCGATATGGGCGCCCAGATTATCCTTTGTGATCCTCACAGGGCAACAGTTATTGGACATGATAAAAAAATCAAACTTCGCGGAACAATTATGGTATCCCCCGACATCAGGGCAGGTGTTGCACTGCTCATTGCGGCACTCTCAGCTGAAGGGAAAAGCATCATCCATAATATTGAACAGATAGACAGGGGTTACCAGGATATAGACATCAGATTAAATGCGCTTGGGGCAGAAATTAAAAGAATTTGATCAATTTATGAACTTATTGGTGTAAAGGCGCATAGGCTCAATGGCTATATGTAAAACCAACCAGTAACTTTTTGCCTTTTGTGCCATTGTGCCGTTTTGCCGTCGCACAACCCTGTCAAAATGTCAATTATTTATACTTGGCAAGCAATTTGCAACCCATGAATAATTAAATCAAAATTGTATTTGTCTATGATAAAGAATAAGAGGCCTGATCAGCACAACACTAAACAAAAAGCACAAGGCGAAACACCTGATAATAAAAAGGATAAGACAACACAGGAAAACAGCTCCGCTGCCGGACAAATTGAAGGTGAAACACCAAATAAAGAGGATCAGCCGGCTGGCACAGAAAGTGCAGGCGACGAAGTTTTAGCTGAAGAAATATATCTTGATGAAAAACTGGCAGAGATGCAGGATAAATATCTGCGTTTGTCAGCAGAATTTGACAATTACAGGAGACGTACCCTGCGTGAGAAAATGGAGTTATCAAAATATGCAGGAGAGACAATCCTCCTGAACATTCTCCCTCTTATAGATGATTTTGAAAGAGCACTTTCACATATGGATACTGCAACCGAATGCGCTTCAATGAAAGAGGGAATTGATCTTATATATGCGAAACTTATTGAATTTCTGAAACAGAGCGGGGTGAAGGAAATTGAATCCCTGAACTCTGATTTTAATGTTGACCTCCATCATGCTGTTGCTAAAAAAGAGGTTAAGGAAAAGGCGAACAAGGGTAAGATAGTTGAGGTGATACAAAAAGGTTATTATCTGCAGGATAAGGTCCTAAGACATTCAAAAGTAGTTGTAGGAGAATAATAACCGGTTCCCGATGTAAATAGATTAAGGATGGGCAAAAGAGATTATTACGAGGTTCTCGGAGTATCAAAAAATGCATCCAAAGAGGAAATAAAAAAAGCTTACAGGAAGCAGGCTCTGAAATATCATCCCGATAAGAATCCTGGTGACAAAAAAGCTGAGGAACATTTTAAAGAGGCCGCTGAAGCCTATGAAGTCCTCAGGGATGATAATAAAAAAGCCAGATATGACAGGTTTGGTCATGCAGGAGTAAGCGGCGCCGGTAATGGCTTCAGTGGTGGAGGAATGTCCATGGAGGATATCTTTTCATCCTTCGGGGATATTTTCGGAGATGCATTCGGAGGCTTCGGAGCCTTCGGAGGCAGCAGCAGAAGAGGACGACGGGTAAATAAGGGAAGCAACCTTCGGGTAAGGGTAAAGCTTAATCTCCGTGAAATAGCAAACGGTGCACAGAAAAAAATAAAGGTGTCGCGATATGATACCTGTTCAGCTTGCGATGGCTCCGGGGCTGCTGATTCACAAAGCCTTTCAACATGCTCCACCTGCCGCGGATCAGGCCACGTGACAAGGGTCACAAATACAATACTCGGTCAGATGCAGTCAACCTCTGTTTGCCATTCGTGCGGAGGCGAGGGTAAAACAATAACAAAAAAATGCTCCGTATGTTATGGTGAGGGAATAGTACAGAAGGATGATGTAATTAAGATAAACATACCTGCAGGAGTGGGCAAAGGAATGCAAATGACTGTTGCAGGGAAAGGCAACGCTGCTAGAAGAGGCGGTGTAAATGGCGACCTGTTGGTGGTAATCGACGAAGAGGATCATCCCGACCTCATCAGAGAAGGTAATGATCTGATATACAATCTCTTCATCAGCATTCCGGATGCTGTACTTGGATCTAATGTTGAAGTACCAACAGTCGATAGCAAGGTCAAAATAAAAATTGAACCGGGAACACAACCCGGAAAGATACTGCGCCTGAGAGGAAAAGGACTTCCTGAAGTAAATGGCTACGGTAAAGGCGACCTGCTGGTAAATGTCAACGTATGGATACCTAAGAACCTGAGCCGCGAAGAAGCAAAGATCTTTGATAAATTTAAGGAATCAGATGCTTTTACACCTAAACCAGATAAAAATGATAAAGGATTCTTCGAAAGAATGAGAGGATATTTTGAATAGGAGTTTTTTTATATTTACCACTTGTTTTAAACCCTAACTGATCTTTTATGCCATTATTTGAAGCAAAGAACATTACCAAAAAGTTTGGCAACTTCACAGCCCTTGACAATGTAAGTATCTCAGTGCCAGAACAATCCATTTACGGGCTTCTTGGTCCCAACGGAGCCGGTAAAACAACCCTGATAAGGATAATAAACCAGATAACCGGTCCCGATGCCGGGGAGCTTTTCATGGATGGCCGTAAGCTTGTACCTGATGATGTACAGGTTATAGGATACCTTCCTGAGGAACGCGGCCTCTATAAAAAAATGAAAGTGGGTGAACAGGCCGTCTATTTTGCACAGCTTAAAGGACTTACAAAAGCTGAAGCTCTGAAAAGGCTTAAATACTGGTTCGAGAAGCTGGATATTGTCGACTGGTGGGGCAAAAAAGTTGAAGAGCTTTCAAAAGGTATGCAGCAAAAGGTACAGTTTATTACAACAGTCCTTCATGAACCAAAACTAATAATCTTTGATGAACCATTTACGGGATTTGACCCTTTAAATGCAAATATTATTAGGAACGAGATCCTGTTTTTAAGAGAAAAAGGAGCAACAATAATATTTTCTACACACAATATGGGATCTGTCGAGGAGCTTTGCGACAATATAACACTGATTAACAAATCAAAGACAATTCTTGAAGGTAGTGTGGATGATATCCGTAAAAAATGGACTGCCAACGAATATGAAATCGTCTTTGAAGGTGAGGTTAAAATCAATGAAAACGGACTCTATAAAATCCTCAATACACGGTTTGAAGACGAGAAAAGTACTATAAGAATAAAAACTGAAAAGGATATCCCGGCAAATGATATCCTCAATACAGTTTTGAAGACAGGGAAAATAGTCTCTTTCAACCCGGCCCTTCCTTCAATGAATGAAATATTTATCAGGGTAGTTGAAACCCGTAATTAATCGTATAATATCATGTCTATGAACAAGATACTTGTTATAATTAAAAGAGAATACCTTACTAGGGTAAAGAAAAAATCATTCATCATAATGACTATCCTTGCACCACTTTTGATGGCCGGACTGATAGTCGTACCAACCCTGATAATGATGAACGACGACAAGGATTTCAAGAAGATCGCTGTAATAGAAGATGGATCCGATCTTTTCAAAAATGTGATACCCGACACAAAAGATGTTGATTATGTTTACCTTGAAAATACCTCTGTTAATGATCTGAAAACAAATTTCGAACAGGCAGGGTATTACGGAATCCTCTGGATATCACCAGAGCTGATAAATACACCAAATGCCATTCAGCTGATTTCAAAGAAGCAACCGCCTATAGGCCTGCTTGACCATATCTCCTCTTCTCTCGAAAAAGAGATCGAGAGACAGAAACTTCTCGCATATAACATCCAGAACCTTGATGAAATTCTGAAAGATATCAGGACAAAGGTTTCTGTTCAGACAATAAAAATTAATGATTCGGGAGAATCAGTACAGACAAGTACCGGAATAGCCATGGCCCTGGCATATATAGGTGGTTTCCTGATGTATATGCTGGTATTCATGTTCGGAGCCCAGGTAATGAGAGGTGTAATTGAAGAAAAAACAAGCAGGGTTGTAGAGGTTATTATATCATCAGTTAAACCCGTACAGCTGATGATGGGTAAGATAATCGGGATAGCCCTGGTGGGACTTACACAATTCCTTATATGGGTTATTCTTACGGCAGGGATGGTTTCAGTAGTAAAAGGTGTTGTTCTGAAAGACAAGAACATTACTGAAGTGGCACAAACAATGCCACAGAACATTATGGCTGAAAACCAGGGATCAATGCAGCCTGCGCAGGCTGCAGATATGTCAGAAGGCCTAAATGAATTTACCAGGTTGTTTGAAAACGCTATGAACCAGGATTGGCTTCTGATTATCACAGCATTCATCTTTTACTTCCTTACAGGGTATCTTTTATATGCTTCTGTTTTTGCAGCAATAGGGTCGGCCGTCGATAATGAAACGGAGACTCAGCAGTTCATGCTGCCTGTGACAATACCAATAATACTTGGGCTGATGGTGGCAATGGGCACCATGCAAAACCCCGAAAGCTCGATGGCTTTCTGGTTTTCAATTATTCCCTTTACCTCTCCCATTGTGATGATGGCACGTATCCCGTTTGGAGTACCGTACTGGCAGATAGCCGTTTCAATGGCCCTGATGGTAATCACCTTTATAGGTTTTGTCTGGATGGCAGCAAAAGTGTATCGGACTGGTATACTTATGTATGGTAAGAAATCATCATGGAAGGAAATATGGAAGTGGCTTAGATATACAGGATAGGCGTCAGGGGTCAGGCGTCAGGGGTCAGGCGTCAGGCGCCAGGCGTCAGGCGCCAGGCTGAAGGGAGTATTACAACCTAATGCCCGATGCCAGTAGCCGGTTGCCTTTTTAATATTTATAGTTACTATACTATTTAATTTATATGCCAAGAATATTAGTTATCGATGATGAAAAAGCAATCCGGAATACTCTTAAGGAGGTTCTGGAATATGAAAAGCATGAGGTGGACCTCGCTGAAGACGGTCCATCAGGCATTGAACTCTTTTCATCCAACACCTATGATATTGTCCTGTGCGATATTAAGATGCAAAAAATGGATGGTATCGAGGTGCTTGAAAAGATAAACGAAATCTCCAATATAACCCCGATTATCATGATTTCAGGTCATGGAAATATTGATACAGCCGTTGAGGCAATCAAAAAGGGGGCATACGACTTCCTCGAAAAACCACTTGACCTTAACAGGCTATTGATAACCATCAGGAATGCAATGGATAAATCGACTCTTATTACGCAGACACAGGTACTGAAAAAAAGGGTCAGTAAGATGTATGAGATTATAGGGGAATCTGAGGCAATTATAAAAGTCAAGGAGATGATCGACAGGGTTGCTCCTACCGAGGCCAGGATACTTATAACCGGTGCAAACGGAACGGGAAAGGAGCTTGTAGCACACCAGATACATGAGAAAAGCAGCAGGGCAAAGGCTCCTTTTGTGGAAGTTAACTGTGCTGCAATACCCTCTGAACTAATTGAAAGTGAGCTATTTGGACATGAGAAAGGATCATTTACATCAGCAATAAAACAACGCATTGGTAAATTCGAACAGGCAAATGGCGGTACTTTGTTTCTGGATGAGATAGGTGATATGAGCCTGTCAGCCCAGGCAAAAGTGCTCAGGGCCCTTCAGGAAAACAGGATAACCAGAGTAGGTTCCGATAAGGATATTCAGGTTAACGTGAGAATAGTTACTGCAACTAATAAAAACATTAAGAATGAGATCGAGAAAAACGGATTCCGGGAAGATCTCTATCACCGCCTGAGTGTTATCCTCATAAATGTTCCCACACTGAATGAAAGGGCAGAAGATATCCCACTGCTTGCAGAGCATTTCAATACAGTGATCTGCAATGAATACGGGATGAGCAAGAAGATCATAAAACCAGATGCTATAAAAGAGTTGCAGAAAATTGTCTGGACAGGCAATATCAGGGAATTCAGGAATGTCCTTGAAAGACTGATAATCCTCTGTAAGGATGAAATTACCGGAGCAGATGTTGTTTCATACGCCAGACCAGTCTCCGGTTCAAATATTTAACAATATCTCAGGAGTTGCCCCTCATCCTCCCCCTCACGCGGGACGACCTGTTCCGCCATAGCGGAAGGCTCCCTGAAGGGGAGCTAATTCAATCAACTATTTAAACCCCCTTTAGGGGGAAGGGGGCAAATGATTTATGTTTCGTACTGAAAAAGATATATTAGGAGAAAAGCAGATCCCTGCCGATGCACTTTACGGGATCCATGCACTGAGGGCAAAAGAGAATTTTCCGGATGATTCTCCATTTCCTGAGGAATGGTATAAAGCCGTTGGTATCACAAAGCTTGCCTGTTATAATACCTACAGGAAATTCCGTGATGCTGCAATTAAGAAAACCAGAAATAATCTGCCTTTCAATATTATCGAAGATAAAATACTTGATGCCTTGACAGCATCTGCAAAGGAGGTTGCGGACGGGAAACACTTTAAGCATTTTATTATTCCTGCAGTACAGGGGGGGGCCGGAACAAGTATCAATATGAATATCAATGAGATAATCACAAACCTCGCCCTTCTTAAAACAGGAAATAAGTGTGGAGATTACACTTATATTGATCCAACAGAACATTCCAATATCTACCAGTCGACAAACGATGTTATTCCCACCGCTCTTACAATAGCTGTAATGCAACTTCTTCAATCACTTGAAAACTCAATAAATGATCTTAGGCAGAAGATTGAAGGCCTTGAAAAGGATAACAGGAATAAACTGCGTCCGGGCTATACACAATTACAGGAGGCGGTCCCTTCATCATTCGGATTATTGTTCAGCACATATAATGATGCCCTCTCGCGAGACTGGTGGAGGGTATCAAAATGTTTTGAAAGGATCAAACAGGTCAATATAGGTGGAGGGGCTATCGGTACCGGTATTGCTATTCCAAGGTTCTTTATTATGGAGATAGTACCCGAGCTGCGTTTGCTTACCGGCCTGCAACTATCTCATAGCGAGAATTTTACTGATACTACTGCAAACCTCGACAGATGGGTTGAGATACATGGTACACTGAAGGCACATGCTGTGAATCTCGAAAAAATGGTATCTGACATAAGATTACTTGCATCGGATATTACAGCAAACAAGACCCTTCATATCCCTGAAAAACAGGTTGGCAGTTCTATCATGCCCGGAAAGATCAATCCTGTAATACCAGAGTTTATTATTTCATCTGCCCATAAGGTATACGCCAACGATGTTCTTATAAGCTCCTTAAGCGGACAGGGAGCCCTGGAGCTGAATGCATACCTGCCTGTAATCGGCACTTCACTGATCGAATCTATTAAGCTGCTGATTTCCTGCAATAAAACCCTGTTACAAAATCTTGTAATCGGGCTGAAAATCAATGAAGATGAAGGCTATAATACACTTATGCTGAGTCCATCTTTAACAACAGCACTGATTCCTCATATCGGTTATCATAAAGCTTCAGAAATTGCCAAACTTATGAAGCAGAAGAAGATTGATATTTTTGAAGCTAATACTCTTCTCGGGTATATTGATGAAAATAAACTAAAAATCATCCTCGAACCCGGGAATCTTCTCAAATCAGGCTTCTCCCTGGATGATTTAAAATGATCTACGTATTAAAAGCCGTATTTAACTACGTAGTTATATTCTCCTTCAAAAACAAGCCTGTAGCCTAAGCACTTGTATTAATTACTACATTTGCATAAATTATTTTTTGTAATGTCGAAGGGAAGAGAAGCAAAACCACATATCGGTATTTATGGAAGGCGGAATTTTGGTAAAAGCAGCCTCATCAACTGCCTTGCAGGACAGGATATTGCTATTGTATCTGATCATGCCGGTACCACAACCGATCCTGTCAGAAAATCTTTCGAAATCACCGGTTTCGGTCCCGTAATTCTTGTCGATACTGCCGGAATAGACGATTCTGGAGATCTTGGACAAAAAAGAGTCGAACGTACAGTCAGAACCCTTGATACCATTGACCTGGCACTGCTTCTTGTAACTGATAAAACATGGGGCAGCTTTGAAGATAACCTGGTTGCTAAATTTCACACACTTGATATTCCTTTTATCATAATCCACAATAAATCAGACCTTCAACCACCAACATCAGACTTCATAAAAGAGATCCGTGAAAAAAGCGATACAGAGCTTTTTGAGTTCTCAGCACTTGACAAACGTAATTATGAGGAGCTGATAGATATGATAAAAGAAACCATTCCGGAACATTCTTATAAAATCCCTGCCCTTCTCGGAGACCTGATCAATTATGGTGATATCGTTATCCTCATCACTCCTATTGATGTTGAGGCACCTGCGGGGAGGCTGATCCTTCCACAGGTGCAGGCTATTCGTGATATACTTGATAATGATGCAGTTGCAATAGTAATGAAAGAAAGGGAAGTGGATGCATTCCTGAAGAAGACTAAAATAAAACCTGCCCTTGCCATCACCGACTCACAGGTATTTGTGAAAGCTGATGCTTCAATACCCGCAAATATTCCGCTGACAAGCTTCAGCATAATGCTGGCCCGCTTCAAAGGTGACTTTGATAATTACCTGAAGGGAACACCAAAGATATCTGAACTTAGGAATGGCGACAGGGTGCTTATACTCGAATCATGTACACATCATGTTGCCTGCGATGATATAGGAAGAACAAAAATTCCCAGGTGGATAACCAGTTTTACAGGGAAGAAGATCGATTTTGATGTTGTTGCCGGTCTCGATACCCTGCCACGTCCCGTTACAGATTATGCACTATTAATCCAGTGCGGTGGCTGTATGATAACAAGGAGACAGCTTCATAACAGGCTGCAGCCTGCCATTAAAGCGGGAATCCCGGTTACAAATTACGGTATGGCTATAGCTTATGTCCAGGGAATCTATAAGAGAGCGATTGCTCCGTTTGTGAAGGATACCGTAATTGACAATTTTTATTTATAATTGATTTTAAATCCAGTGTAACCCCTCCGGGGTTATAAAATGAAATTAATACAATTCATTACAATCATTAATGTATCCGCTCCGCGGATAAAATATTAGCGATAGTTACTATATAATTCCCTCTCTCTTAGGAGAGGGACTTATTAATGATACGGAATCTTTAAACTCCCCTTCTTCCCCATATATTCTCTTCTGAGCCTGTCATTCTGAGCGGAGCGAAGAATCTCCAGATTATCAGTACTATAACATCAATAAAGAGAGGTATTTTTCCAGACTCTCAAAGTTTACAGCTCAAAAATATGTTTAGATACTTACTGTTGTAGTATGTTAATAATCAAAACAGTATAAGGTGTGTATAAAGAGTAGTGCGTAAGCAGTGAGGGAAGGTGGTGAGTACATGCTCAAAACCTGAAATAAATAAACGGCATGATTTCAGTTGTCCTCATCCGGAAAAGGATTACAGCAATAAACATGATTATAATGATCTGTAATACAAGAGGTATTCTTATGAAGAGTCCCCTGTATGATTCCTTGACCCTGTCGGGAAGAAAATGGATTACATAACCTGCTATCATTAACAGGAAAACATTTGCATAGGCTGGCAGTACATCCATATATGAACCCGGAGAGAAATTGTTAAAAACCTGATCCAGCATTAGCCGGACCGTATCCATATCCTGTGCTCTGAAAAATATCCAGCAGAACGTTACAAAATTGAAAGTAATAAAAACAGCAATCGCTCTTCTAAAGCGTCCCTGCCTGAAATGGCTGCCAAACAGCGAGTTCCATATTTTATTAATAACTAGACCTAAACCATGTAGTCCGCCCCAAATAACAAACCGGAGGGCCGCGCCATGCCATAAACCTCCCAGTAACATGGTGATCATAAGGTTAAGACCTGTTCTGAAACTTCCTTTCCGGTTCCCTCCCAGGGGAATATATAGATAATCTTTAAGCCACCTCGAAAGGGAAATATGCCATCGCTTCCAGAAATCACTGATACTGTTTGCCTTATATGGTGAGTTAAAGTTTACAGGCAGCCTGAACCCCAGTATCAGGGCAATCCCTATTGCAATATCGGTATACCCTGAAAAATCACAGTAAATCTGGAGTCCATAGCCATATATACCCATCAGGTTTTCAAATCCCGAATAAAGTGATGGCATATTAAAAATACGATCTACAAAGTTTGCTGCTATGAAGTCGGATATTATTATTTTCTTGATAAGACCTTTTGATATAAGGAACAAAGCATGGCTGAACTCCCTTTTTGAAAGTGAGAAATGCCTGTATAGCTGAGGGATAAACTCTGAAGCCCGTACGATAGGTCCGGCTACAAGCTGAGGAAAAAACGAAACATAAAAACCAAAATCAACGATGTTTCTTACGGGTTCCAGCTTGCTCCTGTAAACATCAATAGTGTAACTGAGCGACTGAAATGTAAAAAACGAAATCCCGACAGGCAGGATGATGGAACTGACATCGAATGAGGTCCCAAGGTGAATATTTGAAAATGCTGCAAGAAAATCATGTACATGGTATGAGGTCCCTAAAAGATTATTTGTCATTTCAATAAAGAAACCTGTGTATTTAAAATATGCGAGAATACCAAGGTTCGATAACAGGCTAATAATTAAGTATATACGCCTTATAGACTTCTTTCCTGACCTGTACATGAGCAATCCGCATGTAAAATCAACAATTGTTATCAGCAATAGAAGAATAAGAAAGAATCCTCCCGATTTATAGTAAAAGAAAAGACTTACAGCTAACAGGTAGAAATGCCTTAAAAAGAGCTTTTTGTAAAAAAGGCTGTAACCTGCCAGGACAAACAGGAGAAAAAGCCAGAATGCAGGAGCAGTAAAAATAAAGGGTTTATTTTCATCATACCTGAATACACGGCTGATGATATTCCTTATAGGTTCGTTAGCTTTTATTTCAATTTCCGGAGTTACCTCCGGGGTTACTGAACTGACTTCAACAATTTCCGGTTCCTTATCCCTGCATTCTTTGAGCATAGCCTCAGCCAGCATCCCCGACAAAGTATCGGCACCGGGATATGTTACATGCACATAATCGGTCTGGGCAAGGGGTGGATTTTTTTCGGCCCACTTAATTATTGAAGAGTTTCCCCCCATAGCTTCATACGGGTCCCAAAAAGCAGCACCAGACTCAAGAGCTGCTTCTCTTTGTGCCGCTATAATTGCAGGTATATTGCTGTATGATCGGATAGTGTCACCATCTATGGCAGCCATATCAGTAACTCCTACAACCAGTAATGTTGCTGAAGGAGATATCTCTCTGAGAAGAGCAAGCTGCCTTAGCAGACCTTTTTTATAGTAGGAATAATCCTTCCTGACATTCTTTACTATGTTAAGACCATATTGAAGAACTATAAGATCCGGATCCAGCAATGAAAGGCTCTCCTCAAGATTCTCTCTGTCGACCATTGTGAACTCAAGACCTGCACTTCCCCGTCTGGGTATATTATCTACAATTACACCCTTCCTGCTTTCAATACTGATGCCAAATACATCGGGGCTGCTTTTACCTTCAAACTCAATAGTAATATCATTTGCCCCGTTCAGGTTACATTGTATCTCCCTGATGCTGTCTCCTTCTTCAAGAATACCTGTAAAGAGGCGGGTACCTGAAGCTTTAATGATAAACTTGATCTTTCCGGATACATTAGAATAGAATAATCGCAGAAATTCATATCGGGCTGCAGCACTGTCAGCAAATACTGAAGGACGGATCCTTACATATGCTTTTACAGGTTCGTCAGTCACAGTACCTTCAGGCAGGTATCTGCATATTGTCATCAGTGGTCCAAACCTGTTATGGCTCAGTGTTCCCTCCCTGTATGAAATATAGTTATACCTCTCCCAGTTGGCTGAGGATTTCAGCCAGATCGATTTAGTATACATCACTGGCATTGAGGGAAGGAAGAGTCCGGGGCCTGTCCCCTCCCGCCCTTCTCTGAGCAACTGCCTGAGAAAGAAAGTTATCCGGTCTCCTTCAACCTGTGAATCTCCATAATACATTATCCTGATCTGCTCCTCAGATTCCTGGAGAGTATCGATAAATGGTTTCAGATAATAGAGGGGAGATACTGTAGTAGATGAATAACCAGTTGTATCTATTATTGTCAGACTATCAGGTTCAGGAACTTTAATAGTATCATTAACCTGTTCAATACCAGCACTCTCAGGCTTCAGTTCCGGAATAAACTCGCTCAGTGGCGGGAATAACCTGCTGCCCGGGAACAGATAAACAAGGCCTGACAATGAGGCAATGATTATCAATAATAACAAGAACGACCTGAAGGGGCGCATATTTCAGTCAGGTATCAGCTCTTCTTTTTAATTTTAAGTTTTTGTCCTACCTGGATTTTATCAGGATTGGAAATATTATTCAGATTAAGTACATCGGTAGTTGTAACATTATCGAACATTTTAACTATGTCCCAGATCGTATCACCTGAACGTACAGTATATGTAATATAATCACCATCGATCTGTGTTGATCCGGAACTACCGGCTGATGATGTATTTGAAGGAACAGCTTTCCCGATCATTTTTTGCTTTTCGGCAAACGACATGGAATTTACCTTTGAGAAATACTCCGATCTTGATGGATCGACATATACCACCAGTTTCTGTCCTATCCTGATAGTATTTCTATATACATTATTCCAGTATCTCAGCTCAGAAAGCCCGACATGATACCATTCGGCAATATATCCAAGGTTATCACCCTCTTTTACAGTATAGAGCAGTTTGGTTTTCCCTTTTATATCAACAGCTACAAATGTTGATCTTGACGGGTCTGCTATCCTGGTGGTACCATTAAGGTAAACATCAGGTTTATAATTCCTTATTGTGTCATTAAGATCAATAAAATCGCCCAGATGACTCATGGGCAGGGTCAGAGCAAGAGGTTTTGCAGAACCGGGAACAAGGCCTGTCCGGTATTGAGGATTCAAGGCACGGAGTTCACCCAGTGGGATTTTCATAACTTCTGAGATCTGTGCCAGGTGGATATCTTTATTGACCATGATGGTATCAGTTCCAACCGGAATATTTATGGATAGAGGCCGTATATTATGTTCTGCATAGTAGTTCAAACCATAGGCAGCCGCAACATATTGAGGTATATAGCCTCTTGTTTCACGAGGAAGCCTGTAATATATGTCCCAGTAATCTTTTTTATTACCCGATCTTCGTATAGCCTTATTGACATTACCCGGACCACAATTATATGCTGCAATCACCAGTATCCAGTCTTTATAAATATCGTACAGATCTCTTATGTATCTTGCTGCGGCATGAGTTGATTTTACAGGATCCCTGCGTTCATCAACAACTGAATTGATAGTTAATCCATAGAACCGTCCTGTACTGTACATAAACTGCCATAAACCTGTTGCACCCGCCCTGGAAACAGCATTAGGATTTAGTGCTGATTCGATTACAGCCATATATTTAAGCTCGGCCGGCAGACCATAAGAATCAAAGATATCCTCTATCATAGGGAAATAATAATCCTTTAACCCGAGTACAGCGCTGAATTTATCTCTTTGCTTAATCGTATAGACATGGATATGATTCCTGATTATATTGTTAAAAGGCAACCCAATAATAGAATTAATTCTGCTCAGTCTGTCTTCATACACAGAATCAGGATATTGCACTCCTGCCGTATCTTCTGAGAATTGTTGCGGATTATTTATAAGGGCCATCTTAACATACCAGCTGTTGACAAGGCTGTCGAGGTCGGCAGATATTTTCTCAACACTAGCATCTGATTTAATAATTATCGTATCCGTTAATATTAGTGCTTTCGCATTGAGAGTTAGCAGGAATACTATTAACGGCAATATTATAATTTTCTTCATCATTCGAATTTATCAGAAAGTAATTATCATACTTATATTCAACCCGACACCTGTACCTGACAGGGGCATTTGAACCGGGACAACAGCAACGTCAAGGTTATCGCTTATATCGTAATTAAAGAGACTTGCATCAACATTTGCATCGAGCACTGTAACAATGTACCATAATGCAACACCAATATATGAAAGGTCGCGGTATTTCCTGTGATAATCGACCCGCCTCAGCATAGCCTCCTTGTAATATGCAATAGCTTCAGCATCTTCAACAGGGTCATCATAAGATTCAGGGTCGACAAAATAGAGTATTTCCTCGTATGAATTTGTTTCAGGAATACCATCTGTAAAATCCTGGTAGGCTTTCAAAAAGGTATTATACCATTTTGAGTTATAACCGACAGCATAACCTATTCCTCCGAAACCTGCATAGACAAATGGTATCTTCCAGTATTTCCTGTTATAGATCTGTCCGAATCCCGGAAATGTAAGTGCAAGCATAGTAGCTCTCTGCGGATCGGCCCTAAAGAGAGGTTTTTGAGGAGGCTTTACCAGGGACAATGAATCCTGGGCTGTCATGTTTTGCTGAAAACACAACAGGATGAGGAGAGACATTATTGTTATTTTTTGATACGCCTTCAAAATAAATGCCACCAGGGATTAATTTCCTGCATATTTAAAAACGGCGCGACAAAGATAATTATTTTAGGAGTTCAGACGGTCAAATATTCCCAAAATGCGTTCCATTTCTTCCGGGTTGTTAAAAGGAATCACTATTTTCCCTTTACCCTGTTCATTAATTCGGAAGTTGACTTTTGAAGAGAATAAAGTACCAAGGTGTTCCGACAACCGTGAAAAATCCTGGTTCAGCTTCATTTTCCGTTCAAGTTTTTCAGGATCTTTGACCTTCTCCGATTGTATCTGCCTGACAAGCTCTTCCGCCTGTCGTACAGATAATTCCCCGTCAACAATTTTGTAATAGATGTTTATCTGTTTTTTCGGATCTTCAATATTGACAAGGGTGCGTGCATGGCCCATAGTCAGCTGCCTGTTTTTTATACCGAGCTGTATTTCGGCGGGCAGTTTCAGAAGTCTAAGGTAATTTGCCACTGTTGATCTTTGTTTCCCTACCCTTTCACTGAGTTCTTCCTGCGTAAGTTTACACTCCTCAATAAGTCTTTGAAAGCTGATGGCCACTTCCACGGCATCAAGGTCTTCGCGTTGAATATTTTCCACAAGTGCCAGTTCCAGCATTGCCTGGTCATCGGCTGTTCTGATAAATGCAGGCACATGTGTCAGTCCGGCACGTTTGGCAGCCCTGAGCCTTCTTTCTCCTGCTATGAGCTGATATCTGCCGTTAGCTGTTTCCCTGACTGTCAATGGCTGTACTATACCCAGTTTCCGTATTGATAAAGCAAGTTCATCAAGTGATTGATCATCAAATGTTGTTCTGGGCTGAAAGGGATTACTGTCGATAGCATCGACCGAAATATTCCGGTTAACTTCTATTTTTTTCTCAAGTATCTCCTTTTCAACACCATCAATCAATGCGCCTAAACCACGTCCCAATGCATTTTTCTGTGCCATGTTTATTTTTCTTTCATGTGATTTCCTATTACAATCATTCCTGATTCATCCTTGCTTCCTGTTTCTCTATTAACTCCTTAGCCAGGTTAAGGTAATTGACTGTTCCTCTAGAATCAGCATCATATAATATTGCCGGCTGTCCGAAGCTGGGAGCCTCTGACAGTTTTACATTACGTTGAATAATAGTCTGGAAAACCATCTGCTGGAAATGTTTGTATACCTCCTCAGCAACCTGGTTCGACAGGCGGAGTCGTGAATCATACATTGTAAGCAGGAAACCCTCTATTTCAAGATCAGGGTTAAGATTATTCTGTATTATTTTGATTGTATTGAGCAGTTTACCTAGCCCTTCAAGTGCAAAATATTCGCATTGCACCGGTATAATAACAGAATCGGATGCAGTGAGTGCATTCACTGTCAGCAGGCCAAGTGAAGGTGAACAATCAATAAAAATATAATCGTAATTATTCTTTATCTTTTCAAGAATTGTCTTGAGGATCTTTTCTCTTGATGGTCGATCCAGCATTTCTATTTCAGCACCAACAAGGTCTATATTTGAAGGTATCAATGAAAGATTTTCAATCCCACAACCTACAATAGTTCCTTCAGGTTCTTTACCGTCTATCAGGCAGTCATAAATTGTAGATTCTATTTTACGGTTATCGACTCCAATGCCTGAAGTTGAATTGGCCTGAGGATCAGCATCAACAATAAGCACCTTCTTCTCGAGTGCTGCAAGGCTTGCTGCCAGATTAATTGCAGTTGTTGTTTTGCCCACTCCGCCCTTCTGATTCGCTAAAGATATAATCCTGCCCATTTGTTTTCTTTTTGTATTTATTTAAAGCTTCAAATTTACTATTTATACCTCCACAGGCTCCGGTGGTGAAAGCTGTAATTGTAAACATTTTTTTCGCGGTTTTCAACATCTTATTAACATGCCGTATCCGCATGATAATCAAATTAATACTATAAGAAAAAACAGTCCGGTTCTGTTTATTTCTTATAATTCAGGTATTTAATACTACTGGAACAGAAAGAAAATTATTGTCGCGGGGGACACAGAAGACATGGAATAATAACGAAGTAAAAGATCTGTGTAAATCTGTGCAATCCGTGGTAAAATTATTTTCCATACCCTAAAAAGGCTTTATTTCCTCTTTTTTCACATATTTGCAAAGTGTAAAACTGAAAAGATATGTCAGAAAATCCTGTTCATAAGGAATGGTATGCCATTGTAAATCCCAATGCCGGTAACGGAAAAGGGAATAAAGACTGGGGAAGAATTGCCAGTCTTTTCG
>CAZDOM010000051.1:0-20876 GCA_964507015.1 uncultured Rikenellaceae bacterium
CTGGCTCATTCTGAACATAAAGTTTTTATATTTATCATTATCGAAAATATGCCGGAAGCCGGAAAGGCCGTTACCGTTTACCACTTCACCAATAAGAGTTGTTCCGGAAGAAAAAGATTTTTCAACCATTATTCCCTTTTCATACTTCAGGGATGCCTGTGACTGACCCGGTTTGGAATCATAAATCCTGTATCCTTCAAGAGTATACCTTAGTTCACCTTTAAACAAAGGATCGGAAGCCTGGAACTGACCCAGGTAAATATTAATTCCTGTTCCGAAAAGGTCCCTGTACATCAGGAAGGCATCTTCAACACCTACGATTTCGCCTTCCTCCATCATCAGAAAGTAGAAATAATATGACAGCTTATCCGATAATTCCCCCCCTGACAGGATCTTCAAAATAAACGGAGCTCCAAATTCACTTTCTTTTGATTCATCAAGATTATACGTAACATGCCCATCAAGTCTGACAGCCAGCGGCAGTTCCCTGAAAAGAGAGAGCCTGTCATCACCTGTCTCTACAAAATACCTTGGAGACTCATACTCAATCATCCTGAAACCATTACCGGCAAACTCATCCCCAAATGCTTTCAGCCTGGGGATGGCCGGTGCATGACATACCTGGCAGCTGATCTGATACTTTCTTGCAAAAGCAGGAATAGCAATACTGTTTTGTGCCGGTATAAGTAAAAAAATTGTTAAATACAGCACTGCAACCGAAAAACATTTATTTCTTTTCATATAGTAAAATATTTATTTACAATCAGATACCCCCTCCTATATCCTCCCCCAGGGGGGAGGAAAAAACAAAATGTTCTAAACCTGAATTTATAGCAGGCAATAATCTCCTTCCCCTTGGGGGAATGCTGGGAAGGGAGTATTTCTCATGGTAAAACCTCTACATGTGTTGAATGTTCATTCACCATTTTTATTTCTGATTCCTCTGCAGGAACTTTAAGCAGGTCAGCTACAGGTTTAACCAGGAGCTGGTAATTCAGAACTGCTTTAACTATCATCTCTCCCGGAGCAACATCATAAGGCAGGCGGAATGTAAACTTCTCAACCTTTGTTTGACGTGGTCCGATACGGTAGTCAACACCCTGGCTTACTGTGTTCCACTGCATTATAGTCATATTACCGTCAGGATCGAAATAGGGCATCCTGAATATACGGTCGCCTTCCGGGATACCATCTCTCTGAACACCCTTAAAATCAGCTATCCCGAGTGGAACACCCATATCCTGGTATGCCAGGTAATCTCCGGCTATTGTATACTCCTCTCCTTCAAAACCCTTTTTATCGACAGGCAGGTGATATACATTTCCTTTTGCATCTGTAGCCTCTACATGAAGCCATGCTATACGATCCTCAACCGATCCTGTGGGAAACTTATGTCCTGTCTTCTGGTTAAAAAGTGCCACACTGAAAACTATTTTTTCACCCGGCTCAGCTTCTCGTATATCCGGTTCTATCCTCAGCTCGATCGTTCCCCTTACCTTCCCGGGATCATGGGCGCCATGGAAAAGATGAAGCCGGGCATCGTCATAAGGTTTGGTCATCAGGGCATTAAGATAGGGGCCACCCTTTGGCATATGGCAATCCTGGCATCTAACTCCCTCTTTGGAGTAGGGCCCCTCCTTCCATTCAAGCTGTGTACTTTTTACCCATACATCGTAAGGATTCTTTTCGTTATGACAATTCCCGCAGAACTCTGTAGTTTTGAAAAATTCATTTGTGACTATCCTATGTGCGGGTGATTTGACGGTCGGTTCACGAACTGCATATTTTGTCATCCCCGGTTCAATATAGTAGCTGTAATTTACCGGAGGATCTGTCTGCGCCGATTGCACCAGGTGACATACTTCACATGATACCGATTCGTTTGCCATGCTGTTTTCTGACGGTCTGGGAGGAGGAAACTGTTTCCCTCCCATATATGCCAGCGGAGTATGACAACCGTTACACCCGTCAACGGGTTCCTTAAGATCCGGGACCTTTTCTGAATGAGGTACTGCAAGATCGAAATACTCTATTTCATCCCAGTGATGTGTATATGCCTGCGACATCATCGCCTGTGACCATTGTTGATAAGTGCCCGGATGACACGACCGGCATTTTTTTGCTGATTCAAAGTCCTTGTAGGAATACTTACTTTTTAAATTTTCCTGTGAAGCTATCTTGTTTATTGAAAAGGCAGTAAGCATGATCAACAGGACCAGTATAGTTAAAATACTGGCAATGGCCGGTATTTTCTTCAGAATTTCTTTCATGCTAATCAGGTTTATAACTTTACAGGTATAAGATAGTAAATTATATAACACATTTTTTCAAACATGTTATTTATTTTAATACGTATTTTTATCAGATATTTCCGGAGAATGTGACTCCGTGCCTTATTCTTAATAAATAATATAAATGGATTATTAGATGCATTGTTTGAAGTACAGGCTTTTATTCTTGCTTATTCTTTTGTCGCTCGCTGACATAAAAGCCTCCTACAGGTCGGAGGTTTACCAGGCCTATATAAACAATAATATGGAGCTCTGGAAGAATGTGATAAACAGGATGAATTCACTAGAAGATAAAAGTAACGATCTGATCTTTGAGCTTGTTAATTATCAATATGGTTATATAGGATATTGCTTAAGATTCAACAAAAAGGATGAAGCTGAAGAATATCTTGATCTTATGCAGAAAAATATTGACCTCCTTGAAAAGAATAACTTCAGATTATCTACAATATATGCATATAAATCAGCAATATGTGGCTTCAGGATGGAATATAATATCCTTTCGATCCCATTTAACGGAATAAAAAGTATCAGGTATGCAAAACTGGCTCTTGAGCTCGACAGTAATAATTATATGGCATATATACAAAATGGTAATGTACAGGTTCATATGCCTCTATCGGCCGGAGGTTCAAAAACAGTGGGAATCAGGTACTATATCAAAGCAAGGGAAATACTTGAAAAGTATTCCGGAGATACATTAGAAAACTGGAATTATATAAATCTTCTTACAGATATCGCACAGACATATTGTCTTCTCAATGAACTTTCCCGTGCAAAAGATATTTACGAATATATACTAAATGTGGAACCCGAATTTAAATATGTCAGGGATGATCTTTATCCGGATCTCCTCAAACAATTGAAGCTGGCAGAGTAAATGAGAGTCTCTGAACAATTTGTAAATCCGGCTGTTCTATATTTTGTATCTTTACCCTGTTAATATACCGAGAGAGAATGACATTAGTCGCATCACCGATGGAAAGAATGGATGGCCGCAATCTTTACTATACCTTTATTGCCGGTGCAAAAAAGGTTATAGAACATCAGATAGAGCTAAACAGGATCAATGTTTTTCCTGTTAACGACGGAGATACAGGCACCAACCTTGCCTCAACGATAAGATCTGTCATTGAATCGCTTCATCCGCACCGCTCATATAAAATCACTGCCGACAGAATAGCTGAGGCAACACTACTGAATGCAAGAGGTAATTCAGGGATCATTTTTGCCCAGTTCTTTTATGGCCTGAGTGTCGAAATCGGCGACCTGAAATCGATTACGCTAAAACAATTTGCTGAAAGCATCCAACGATCTGTAAGATATGTTTATGAGGCAGTTGCTAATCCTGTCGAAGGCACTATGCTGACAGTCATAAAGGAATGGGCAGAATACATTTACAAAACCTGGCATCGTTTTACCGATTTTAATAATTTACTTGTCAGTTCGTATGAGATCCTTAAAAAATCATTGCAGGAAACAACATCTAAACTCAGGATCCTGGCACAGAATAATGTCGTTGATGCAGGGGCCAAGGGATTTGTGCTTTTTGTTGAAGGAATAATAGAGTTTATCAACTCAAGAAATATAAAGGACCTTATACTCTCGAAGGCTGAAACAGTATCATTCCCGAAGATTGACGAGGTGATTGATGAAGAGGTGAGCTACAGATATTGTACCGAGGCTGTCATTAAGAACAGCCAGATCGATAATGATTCGCTAAAGGACATTGTCACAAAATATGGCGATTCAGTAGTGATTGCCGGATCGCAAAGGTTAAGGAGACTTCACGTCCATACTAATACTCCCGCCCTTCTTTTTGATGAACTCAGAGGTGCGGGTACACTGACATTCCAGAAAGCCGACGACATGATCCGCCAGAGCCAGACAGTATATGCAAGGAAATGGAAAATAGCCCTGGTAACAGATTCCACATGCGACCTTTCGCAGGAACTTATTGACCATTACCAGATAAGCATGCTTCCGATAAATATAAGTTTTGGCGATAATAATTACCTTGACAGGATAACCATCCAGCCCGACCAGTTTTACAAACTGCTCGATGAGAGCCCCGATTATCCTAAATCATCACAGGTCAACGAATCATCATTTGTTAACCTCTTTTCGCACCTGGCCTCACATTACGACTCCATAATAGCAATCCACCTTAGCGATCAGCTGAGTGGTACTTTTAACAGCAGCGAGAAAGCAGCCAGATCGGTAAGTAAGGAATTCAACAAACCTGTCACTGTTATTAATTCAAAAATTCTTTCAGGGGCACTCGGATTAATAGTGTTTAAGACCGCACAGGCTATTGAGGCAGGATTTCCTCATAATGAGATAGTTAAAATGACTGAAAACTGGGTCAGCAATGCACGTATCTTTGTCAGTGTCAGGACATTAAAATATATGGTCAGGGGTGGCAGGGTTTCTGCTACCAGGGGACTCATTGCAAGAATACTCAATATAAACCCTATAGTCTCCATCGATGAAACCGGAAAGGCGGTTGTATTCGATAAGGCCTTCAGCCAAAAAGCCAACATGGAGAAGGTTATGAAACATATTAAAACAGGCAGCTCTGCAAAAAAAATATGGAATTATATTGTTCTTCATGCAAATAATGAAGAGGCAGCTGAATGGTATTTAGGTAAGATGGAAGATCTTACCGGAAGGAGAGCCGTTTCAGTTGTGAATATATCTCCCGTCATAGGAGCTAATGCCGGTGTGGGCGCAGCATCAGTAGCCCTGATGTACGAATAGACTTACAAATAATAAAATTATCTTATGAAAAGAAGATCATTATTGGTGATTTTCCTGGTTATTATTTCTTCAGGAAATCAATGTAAAACCGGTAAAACTAATAACAGTTACATAGCTGATGTGATAATTTACGGGGGTACATCATCTGCTGTAACGGCCGCCGTTCAGGTTACCAGGATGGGGAAATCGGTCATTATTGTTTCTCCTGATAAACACCTTGGAGGAATGTCTTCTTCAGGACTCGGATTTACAGATACCGGGAACAAGGAGGTTATAGGAGGCCTGGCAAGAGAATTCTATCAGCTGATTTACAATCATTACCAAAAACCCGGGTCATGGAATTGGCAAAGACAATCGGAATATGGAAACCGTGGTCAGGGAAGTCCTGCCATCGATGGTGAGAAACGTACGCAATGGATCTTTGAGCCTCATGTTGCTGAGGAGGCATTTGAGAAAATGATATCAGATAATAAAATTCCAGTTTACAGGGATGAATGGCTAAACAGGGAAACCGGAGTTATAAAGAAAAAAAACTCGATAGTATCAATAGAGACCCTTAGTGGGAAAACATTTAAAGGCAAATATTTTATTGATGCAACCTATGAAGGAGACCTTATGGCTGCTGCCGGTGTAAATTACACAATCGGACGTGAGGCTGACAGTGTTTATAATGAAAAATGGAACGGGGTACAGAAAGGGGTTTTCCACCATGGTCACTACTTCAAGGATAATATTGATCCTTATAAAATCCCGGGTGATCCTTCAAGCGGGTTTTTGCCACGCATCTCACAAGAGAAACCCGGGGAAAATGGTTCCGGAGATAATAAGATCCAGGCCTATTGCTTCAGGCTCTGTCTCACACAAAACCCGGATAATAAAGTACCGATAACAAAACCTGAAGGTTATGATTCAACACAATATGAATTACTTGTGAGGCTATCGGGAAAAAGATGGAACGAGTTTTTTAACAAGTATGATCCCATTCCTAATCTGAAAACAGATGTCAATAACCACGGACCCTTCAGTTATGATAATATTGGAATGAACTGGGATTATCCTGATGCATCGTATGAAAGGAGAAGAGAGATTATACTGGAGCATATTACTTACCAGAAAGGGCTTCTCTATTTCACAGCTACTGACAAACGGATTCCTGCAGAAGTAAGGGAAATAATGAATAGATGGGGATACGCAAAGGATGAATTTACTGATAACGGGTATTGGCCATATAATATCTATGTACGTGAAGCCCGGCGTATGATAGGTGAATATGTTATGACTGAAAATGATGTCCTCGGGAAAAGAGAGGTCCCACAACCAATCGGAATGGGGTCATATACAATGGATTCCCATAATATTCAGAGGTATGTCACCCCTGAAGGATTTGTCCAGAATGAAGGTGATATCGGTGTTTCTCCTGATCGTCCGTATCAGATCGATATGGGAGCTGTTATGCCGCTGGAGGAGGAGTGTAACAATTTACTTGTTCCGGTTTGTGTATCAAGTTCACATATTGCATTCGGATCAATAAGAATGGAACCTGTATATATGATCCTTGGCCAGAGTGCAGCAACAATAGCATGCCTGGCTATTGAAAATAAAGAAAACATTCATGAACTAAGTTATGTAACAATCAGGGAAAAGCTTGAATCTGACGGGCAGATCCTGAATTACAAAGTGCCTGATAATTAAGAAATAAACTCCCGAATAAAATTATCCAATTAACATTTTTTAAGATGAATTGAGATTTTATAAATGACTTTTGATTTCAGTTTTTAATATCTTTGCCAACCAAATAAATTTTAACAGTATATCGTGTTTTGTCGTAGACTGCTATTCACAATCCTTCTGTTGTCATTTGTATCTGTCTCTTATAGTCAGACCAATTCCGGCCTGAAAGAGGCTCTTGTGATCAGCCGGCTTACACAGCCTGTCAATTTTGATGGTGTCCCCGACGAAGAGGCATGGCAGTCAGTAAATCCCATTGATCTGATAATGTTCTCACCTGTATTTGGTAAAGAACCCTCAGAAAAATCTGATATCAGGCTGGCATACGATGACAAATATCTTTATGCCGGGGCAAAGCTATATTACAACGACCCATCAATGATCAGGTCGGCAAGCTTTAAAAGAGACTATCAAGGAATGGGTGGCGACTGGTTTGGTTTTATCCTCGACACATATAATGACAAGGAAAACGCGGTTGTCTTTTTTACCACTCCCGATGGCCTGAGATTTGACGGCAGCATCCAGAGAGATGCTAATATCAGGACCCCAAACCAGATGCCGATGAACCTGAGCTGGAACACATTCTGGGATGTCACCACAAAGAGGGATTCAGAGGGCTGGACAACGGAGATCAGGATCCCCCTTTCAAGTATACGGTTCCAGGATATCAACGGAGAGGTAAGAATGGGGCTGATCATACAAAGATGGATTCCTGTAAAAAACGAGACAGATCTTTTCCCTGCCATTCCACCCAACTGGGGCGAATTCTCTGTCATGAAACCATCGCAGGCACAGGAGATAATACTTCAAGGAGTAAAATCGAGCAAACCTCTTTATATTGCTCCTTATGCCCTGGCGGGCTTTGAAAGCACTTATGATATCAATGATGATTGGACAGAATATGAAAAATCAGACGGACCTGTAACAGAAGCAGGCCTGGATATTAAATATGGTCTGACCAGTAACCTTGTTTTGGACCTTACTGCCAATACCGATTTTGCACAGGTTGAATCTGATGATCAGCAGGTAAACCTTACCAGGTACTCACTCTATTTTCCCGAAAAGAGGCTCTTTTTCCTTGAGCGTGCAAGTGTTTTTGACTTCACTACCGGAAGGAATGATAATCTTTTCTATAGCCGCAGGATAGGGCTGAGTGATCCTGATGAATTTGAAAACCAGGAACCTGTCCGTATTTATGGTGGCGCAAGAATAACAGGCCGCCTGGGGAAATGGGATGTGGGATTACTGGATATGCAGACAGCTCCTCTTAAGAAAAAGAATTCAACAGGAATATTTGATGTAATACTCCCTTCTGAAAACTTTGGTGTGGTAAGATTGCGCCGCCAGATAATAAATGATAATACATATATAGGTGCTATTGCCACAAGCCGGCTCGGTGCAGACGGAAGATATAATCTTGCTTATGGTCTTGACGGTATATTCCGCGTTTTCGGTGATGATTACCTCGATATTAAATGGGCCCAGACTTTTGAAGACACAACCAGTAACAGCTCAATGAAAGAACCTACACTCTTTACCATAGGCTGGGAAAGACGTTCCAGAATAGGTCTTGGATATCAACTCGGATATATGCAGTCTGGTATCCATTTCAATCCCGGTGTCGGTTTTGAAATGCTGAATGACTATACTGCCATTAATAGTGGATTAAGCTATGGCTGGCTGGCTGGAGAAGATTCAAAGCTATACAGTTATTCACTTGGTACCAGGTTATTTTATCGAACATATATCGATGATGGATCAATGATGAGCTTAACAAGTTTCTCCAGCCTTGAGTTCGTTACAAAAAACCAGTGGACGGTAAATCTTAATCTGATTTATAATAATGAAACCCTTAGAGACAGCCTTCCACTTAGTGATGATCTCATCATACCTGTCGGCGATTACAGATTCCTGAATACCAGGATTATGATCGTCTCTCCCATGTCAAAACCATTCTATACAAGAACAATGATCCAGACCGGGCAGTATTATGATGGCACAAATTTTACAATCAGGCTGGAACCGACATGGAACATCTCCAAGCATCTTGAACTGGGAGGAACATATAATTTTGATTATGTTCATGTTAGTAAAAGAGACGTTTTATGGATCAACCATCTCGTTGGTATCAAGGCTCTTTATATGCTGAATACCAAACTCTCTGTAAATGCTTTCATCCAATACAATAAATCAATACACGAGATTATAACAAACCTGAGGATACGTTATAACCCGAAAGAGGGGAATGACCTTTACCTTGTATTCAACGAGGGCCGTAATACTGACCTTACACAGTTCGAACCCAATCTGCCTGTTTATTATTCAAGGGCAGTTATGGTCAAATATACCTATACCTTTAATTTATAATCACTTACTAAACAGCAAGTGCTGTTTATACCTGCCTATTCAAAATCAACAAGGTATTTGTACAATTCACTTTTTGTTGACAGGATGACGGTGGTTGTTGAGTCAAATGTTCTTTCGAAAGTCTCCATCGATTTTATGAAGCTGAAGAGGTTCCTTGCTGTAGCTGACTGGTCATATGCTCCAGCATAGATAGCTGTAGCGCGGGCATCAGCTCTACCCCGTATCTCTTCGGCTTTCCTATAGGCTTCCGACTGAATCTTTTTCAGGTCCCGTTCTCTTTCACCGTTGATCTTTGAAGCTTCACCCTGCCCTTCCGATCTGAATTTTTCCGCAATACGGATACGTTCACTTATCATCCGTTCATAAACCTGGGTTTGTACTTCCGGAACATAATTGAGATGTTTCAGCCTGACATCCAGTATTACAATTCCAAGGTCACTGGCTCTCTCATTTGATGACTTAAGGATCATATCCTGTATCTGCAGTCGTCCTACATTGATATCAATAAGCGTATCGCCTACCTCTTCTCCTATCGAACCTGAAGAGGCGGGAATTCTGTTCACACTTCGCACAACTTCCAGGAGATCATGGTTTGCTATATAATCACGTGTTTCTCCATCGAGGATATCCGCCAGTCTTGATATAGCTCCGCGTTCATCTGTTAACCTTTTGAAGAACTGGAGTGGATCGGTGATCTGCCAGCGGGCATAGGTATCAACAAAGATGAATTTTTTATCCTTTGTGGGGATCTGGTTGGGATCTCCATCCCATTCTAAAAATCTCCTTTCAAAATAATTGGCTTTTTGAATAAAAGGCATCTTCATTTTCAGCCCGGGGGTAGTTTTTGCTTCACCGATAGGTTTTCCGAATTGTGTAATTACAACCTGCTCCGTTTCTTTCACCTTAAAAATTATTTCCTGGATCAATATAAGTGCAACTATTATCAGGAGAATCTGGATTATGAGTTTTTTGTTTTTCATGATTTCCGGTATTATTTATTTGTCATTTGCATCTGCAGCAGAGGAAGCACATTATTGCCATTTTCATCCGTGATAATTTTGTTTCCCAGTTTCGGTATCACACTCGTCATTGTTTCGAGGTAGATCCTTCGCCTGGTAACCTCCGGGGCTTTTATATATTCCCTGTACAGGGCATTGAACCTTGCGGCTTCTCCAAGTGCATTGTTCACACGTTCTGTAGCATACCCTTCGGCTTTCTGGATTGTCTCTTCCGCTTCTCCTGTGGCTCGTGGTATGATTTTGTTATATTCCGACCTGGCCTGGTTTAACAGGGTCTCCTTTTCCTGCTGTGCCTGATTTACGGCATTGAAGGCATCCTTAACCTGGTCGGGAGGATTAACATCCTGAAGTACCACCTGTTCTATCCTGATGCCCAGAGAGTATTCTGTACATAATCTCTGGATCTCTGCCAGAACACTTGTTGCTATTTCAATTCTTCCAACCGTAAGTACTTCATTTACAGTCCTGTCGCCGACAATTTGCCTTACGCATGCTTCTGTAATATCACGCATGGTATTTACCGGCTCCCTTACCTTAAAAAGGTACTTGTATGCATCACTGATACGGTACTGGACAACCCATTCCACATCAGCAAGGTTGAGGTCCCCGGTAAGCATCAGCGATTCATCTGCAGTACCCACTTTTGTATACTGCGACTGTGATTGAATCCCGCTGCTTGTGGTACGAAAACCAAACTCCTCTTTATTCTGTCTTTCCACCGCAACCTTATAAACCCGTTCAAGTACAGGTATCTTAAGATGAAGCCCGGATTTCTCCTGCCGCATATATTTTCCGAAACGTGTGATAACGCCAACCTCCTCGGGCCTTACCTGGAAAAAGGTCAGCCAGAGAAGAATGACCCCGATTAAACCGGCAAAGATATACTTGGAGTAAAAAATAATCTTGTTCCAGTCCGGTGGTTTGTTGCTGCTGTTAAATTGTGTATATTCCATTTATCTGATATTTGGTGAATAGTACAAAGATAACATTAATGATAAATTAACTCTTTTTAATATCCTTCATGACTACAATGGAATAAAATGATTGTAATTTTGTCTAATTAAACAAAGGGATAATTATCTAAATGAAACGCACTTTAATAATTACTGCTATTGCAGCCGTCGCAATTACGCTGGCTATGATTATTTTCAACAAAGTCACCTCAGTTGATAGGAAAGCAACTCTTTATGCAGAAGCAAAGAAGGGTCTTTTTGAAATATCTGTTTCAGCTTCCGGACAGCTTTTGGCTGAAAGATCTGTTGAGATCCGGGGTCCTGAAATAAATATGGGTAATCAGGGATCTTATGGCCGGGGAGGATTCGGAGGTCCCGGCAGAATGAGAGCTATGGATCTTGAGATCCAGGACATTGTGAATGAAGGGACTATGGTGAAAAAAGGTGATTATATTGCTCAGCTCGACAGGACAGAATACACCAATACTTTGAAAGATCAACAAGAGAACCTTATTAATTTCCGGTCAGACCTGGAAATGAAAGTACTCGACACGGCTGTTACCCTTACCGATCTGAGGGACGATATAAAGAACCAGACATATGTAGTGGAAGAGGCTGAAATAATTCTTGCCGAATCAAAATATGAACCTCCGGCAACAATACGACATGCTGAAATATCCCTAAACAAGGCACAGCGTAACCTGGTACAGTTGAAGAAGAACTATACACTCAGGAAAGCCCAGACCCTGGTTGAAATTCATCAGAAAAAGAAGGCGCTTCAGGATGGTGAAGAACTGGTAGCTGCTCTGCAGGAGTTCCTGTCAAAGTTTACCATAACTGCCCCCTCAGATGGTATTGTTATTTATAAGCAGGAGTGGAACGGAACAAAACGAAAAACAGGTTCGGAAGTAAATCCTTTTGACATGGTAGTTGCAACATTACCCGACCTGTCGTCGATGCTTACAAAGATATATGTAAGCGAGATAGAGGTAAACAGGGTAAAAGAGGGACAGAATGTGATAATTAATATAGATGCCCTCCCTTCAAAATCATATACCGGGAAGGTGATAAACGTTGCAAATATCGGTGAAGTGCTGCCAAACTCTGATGCAAAAATGTTTGAAGTACTTATAAGGCTCGATGGTACCGATAATGAATTGCGGCCTTCAATGACTACCTGGAACAAAATCATAATCAATACTATAGACAATGCTATTTATATACCTACCGAGTGTGTAAGGACAGATGCAACCGGGATAACATATGTTTATACAAGGAAAGGCGACAAGCAGGTAGTACTCCTCGGCCAGATGAACGAAAAAGATATTGTTGTCAGGGAGGGACTTAAACCCGGTGAAATGATATATGTCGCCCAGCCCCAAGAACCCTGGAAATTTAAGATTACAGGGGAAGAGCTGCTTTCACAGAACCTGGAAGAATAACCAGGCATCAGGTCTTTTCTCCACCTTTGGAAACTAATTCCAGATCATGCGATCGTACTATCGCATGATATTCTTTTTTTTCTTATCTTGAAATTGAATTTCACTCAGTTTTTGATTAGTTTTAACTGTATGTTGTTCAATAAATTACACCATGGAAATAATTAATAAGATACTTGAATTCGTGATATTCCGTATAGGGGAATATGAGCTGAAGGTTTATACCATGCTCGCCGCAATACTTATTTTCGTGGGGACCAAGCTTCTGTTATGGATCCTTAAAATTGGTGTGATTAAAAAACGTTGGTTTAGAAAACTCGATAAAAGTACTTCATTCTCATTATACCAGATCATTAGATATGTAACCTGGACAATTGCAATAATCATGATCCTGGATACTGTAGGAATAAGCATTACAGTACTTATCGCAGGGTCTGCTGCACTGCTGGTAGGGGTCGGACTCGGATTGCAACAGACCTTCACTGATTTTATTTCAGGAATTATACTGCTTGTTGAAGGATCTACCAAAATAGGTGATGTTCTGGAGATAGATGGTGATGTGGTAATGATAAAGCATATTGGTTTGAGAACTTCGAGAGCGTTGAACAGGGACGATATTGTTGTCATTATCCCAAATTCACAGATCACCACCAACAAGGTAATAAACTGGAGTCATCAATCGAAAAAGACCCGCTTTAGAATAAATGTAGGAGTAGCTTACGGAAGTAATGTTGACCTTGTAATTAAGATACTGGAAGAAAGTGCATTGGAACATTCCGAAATAACAGAGAAAACCCTGATAGAGGCAAGGTTAATTGATTTTGGCAACTCATCGCTTGATTTCCAGGTTCTCTTTTTCAGCAATAACGCTTTCAGGATAGAAAAGGTTAAAAGCGATATCAGGAAGATAATTAACAGGAAGTTCATCGAGAACGGTATAGTAATTCCGTTCCCTCAGGTTGACCTGCATGTTAAGGATGGAAAGAAATAACTTATAAACATCCCCCCTTGAGGGGGGCAGGGGGGTGTATATATCACACAATCATGCAATTATTACAACGTTAATGAAACCCTCTATTCATTCAGATCTTCCTTCATGTATATACAACGGGTTTCTTTCGTTGTATTTTCTTATATATGAGAACATTAACCTTTTCTTTACACCGCTTCTCAGCTTCCTGTACTCCTCGTAAAGTTCGTTGTCGTTCTTTATCAGTGCTTTTACTCCCCAGACATCATATTCCCATAGTTCGCCGGTTTCAAAATCCAGGAGATACTGATCAAGTTCCATTCCCGGCTCCTCCTCAACCGGCCTGTTATTTCTCCTGTTATAATAAGACCCGTAGTAATAAGGATCATAGTATATTTCAGGATAACCATAACTGGAATAAGGATACCTATAACGCCTCGATACCGGATCGTAATAAATTGTATCGTTGTATTTTATCTCTGCAATGATGTGGCATATCTTCCCCATAAAGGTGAATGGACTGAAACTGTCCATAACCTGCATATAAATAATTCCATTATCAGCATATCCCCACAGGTCATTTTTTTTCACCTCCTGTTTTACACCTGAAGTATCATAATAAGTGATCATCCTTTTCTCCATCAGTTTATCAAAAAAATCATCACTGTTATAGTCGAGTGAGGTATTGATCCTGGATTTTGGCACAGGACTGTTATTCTTTGCCGAAAAAAAATCAAGGTAAATACCGTCCGCAAACTTAAAGCCGGGTGTATATTTTACCATTCCCTCCTTTTCCTGTCCGTATATCAGCCATCCGGGAAAGAAGGAAATAATTGTGACTAATATTAGTGTAAATCCCGGGAATATCTTCATGATCCTGCTGGTAATTTATCCCGATTTAATCAAAATACCGGCAGTACAAAGTTATTTATTTTATATGAGTATGAGGAATCATGCATAAAGTTGTTCCGGTTCTTAATTAGCCCCTAACCCTAAAGGGTGCGAAGAACCGAACATCGCTTGCGATGGAGCTCGGCGCAGCCAAAATCAATTACTCCCTTCAGGGTCGGGGCAAATAATTGATTTTGAAGCATAAAAAAATTTATATGTATGATAACCGATAGTTATTTAATTTTAATAAAAGTGCTTTTTTTTAAGTCAGTAAACAGAAAAATACCTGGTATATGATTTCAATTTTGAAACCGGGGTTATTCTATATTTAGTTTTGTTTTTACCAGAGCTGTCACATCGGTACTTTTAGATTCATCAAAGAAAAGAAGATCTCCCTGTGAAGTATCAAAAATATATATAAAGCCGTTCTCCCTGCCAACATCCTTTATTGCCCTGTCAATTTTTTCGTAAACAGGCTGAAAAAATTCAGACTGTTTCTCCTGGAAATGAGTTTGAGCAGTGGTTTGAAATTCCTGTATTCTTCTGTTCATATCGCTCAGTTCCTGTTCTTTTACCTGTCGTAATACTACGCTATAATTCTTACTATCCCTCATATATTCACTGTACTTGGTATTGAGTTCAACAGACATTATCTCAAGGTAATCTGAAAGTTCCTTATAAAGATTTTCGAGTCTGGCTTTGGCCGCCTCAAATTCAGGCATCAACTGAATAATTTCATCACCGTTGATATGTCCGAATTTATAACTTTGTGCAAAAACACAATGTCCTGTAATAAAAATTAGAATTATTACAATTGCAGCTCTTTTTAACCTTTTCATTAAATAAATATTTAAAAACAAACCTGATTTAATTAGCTTTTGATTATTTATCATCCCCTGGTATTATCATGGAAACTTCCTGTTCTATTTCCCGTTTCCAGCTGTTATAAATTATCTGCAGCAATTATATTCCGAATTAATTAAGCCCGTATTAAATAAAGATTAAGAAAGTATTAAAATTATGATCCCCCATTTAAACTAACCTGCTGCATTCATGCAGTTGCTCAACCCTGTCTGCCGGCCGCTATTTTCACCAGGTCTGACCGGAGAATGGTCGTGGTTTATTTCGATTGGAGGAGTCGCAGGAGCTGTGTGGCCATTGAAAATAAAAATAAAACCTTAAAAGAATATAAAAATTATAAATTTCGCATTCCCCTCATTACCAATATAATAACTGCTTTTATCACTCTATTACAGGATGTTAAGTGGAGTTCAGGTAATAATATTAGAAGTTATAGCCAATGCGAAGAAAAACTGGACCTTAGACCACCCTTAAATATGATGCTAATCAATATTTGGCACAAAATTTGGGCAACAGTGTGAAACGAATCAACGACAAAGAACCACCCAAAACTAACCTCTCAGGTGTTATGGATCTTTTAGTAAAGAAATCAAAATACTTTATAGCTAAGATTTTTCTAAGTGGATTTATAATATTCATACCTTCAATTGGTTCATCTGATTTATCCGGAGCATTGAGCTACAAGCCGCCCTTTTACATAAATTCATCTTCTCATAATAAAACTTTTCAAAAAGAAGGTTTTATTAAAGGAAGGATAACTCAATTTACCGCAAATACTCCGGTTTGTTTTGCAGATATCTATAATAGCAATAAAACATCATTTACTAAATCAAATTCAAAAGGAGAATTTATTCTTGGTCCACTTGAGTTCCCGGCTACTCTAAGGATCAGAAAATTCGGTTTTAAAGAAGAGACTATAATTATAAATAATCCGGTTGATACAGTTTTGATTTCACTTACTCCTCTTGAAGTTCATAAGAGTTATTCCGGCAATGAAAAACTTTTACAATATAATTTGATCTTTAAAAAAGCGCTTGAAAAATTCCGGACAGATTACAATTCGGGATCCCGGGATCATTCATTAATGGAACTTGTATATTGCCGCATCAGTTCATCGATCGACTCAACCGTTAACAGTCTGTTTGAAAGTTATGCGCAAATGAATGTTAGCAAGAACGGCTTTCAGGATTATCAACCCTGCATTTCCCGTTATGCATCAACAAATGATTATATTCCCGGACTAACAGGAAACAGAGTGGAATTTAATATTGATCCCTATGTAAATCTTCCAATGTTTATTGAACGATATATTACCCGGAAAGCATATATTATGCTGGACAGTAACCAGATTGCCATGGTAAAGGTCGATCTGGATAAAACAAAAAATACATATTATATCAATGTCGCAGATTCATCTATCCTGTATATTACCAGCCAGTTCAAATCAGGAAAAAAGAATCGAATTCAAGGATCTCATTCAGCATGGCAGGATGATAGAAGTTTTTCAACAGAAATTTCCTTTTCACGCAGTAATAGTAACAGAGACATTTACATTATTGACTGTATCAGAGAGAATGAAGAGTTCAGGTTGATTCAAAAAAATAAACCTGATCAGACTATTTCTAAAAGTACTCTCTTTGCTATTGTTCCTGATTCTTCCACAACATGTAGTGCTGTAAAAGATCAGGTTTCACTGGAAGCCTTAACTGAAATGAAACAGCAGATCAACTTCAGTGGTAAGTATTTCTTATCGGGCAAATCTTCGGTTTTTAATTCAGAGACTGAGAAACTGCTATTGAAGCCCTATAGACCCGCGTTCTGGGCTCAAAACTCATGCGTAACACCGGATATTAATGAACAAAAGCAAATTACAAATTGGGAAAATAACAATATGTTTTTTTCGGAAAATCTTCACACTCCGGAAATAGAAATCCCCGGAGTTGACTCTCTGGTTAAGATAATGAATAATACCCTGGTTGCAGTTGAAAACGTTTATGTTGAAACAGACCGACCTGATTATCTTGCCGGAGATACTATCTGGTTCAGTGCTTTTGTGCTGGACAACCTGCATATGGATTCAACATCACTCAGTAAAATATTGTATGTCGATCTGATCAACGCAGATAATAAACCGGAAAAGCATTTAAAGCTCATTATAAGGGATGGCAGGTCAAACGGTGACTTTATACTAAATAAGGATACAAAAAACGGGATTTACCGGCTAAGAGCCTATACTCAATATATGAGAAATTTTCAAAGTGAATATCTTTTTGAAAAGGACATATCAGTTCATCAGTCTGATTTCAGTAATATGATCCTGGTTAATCCGATTATAAATAAAAGTATAGATGGTGACTCGGTTGAGCTGTATATCAAGACGATCCTTCCGGATGAATATAAGTCTCAGGAAAAGAGACTGGAAGTAGTTGCAAGGCTTAATGATACCCTGAGCGTCAGAAAAACCTTCAGTATTCAGAAGTATTTAAATGAAATGATTGGATTTTTTGTTCCGTCCTCGCTTTCATGCCCGTATATCGACATAAGGCTCATTCTTTCAGGCAAAGCTGTTATTTCAGAGCAGCGCTTATCAATTCCTCTGAGATCGGGGATTAATCTTCAATTCTTCCCGGAAAGCGGAAAGATGATTGATAGGATTAGTACTTTAATTGCATACAAAGCATCAGATAATAAAGGATATCCGGCAGAATTCAGCGCTGACATTATTGACGAAAACAATAACATGATTAAACACATATCAGGAGATAATTCGGGAGTCGGTAAGTTTGAATTCACGCCTGAATATAATCACTCCTACAAAGCACTTGTAAATCTGTCGGGTACTAAATATTCTTTTAATCTGCCGGGTGTTGAGCCAATGGGTTATGTTCTGAATTTCAATTCTGATTCCAGCGACATCCTTATAAAAAACAACCAGAATAATGTTAAAAGCAGGCATTATATGCTTATCTCAATACGTGGAGCAGTTTATGCCTCAATTGAAACATGGCTGGACAATAAACCATTAAAAATCCATCTTCCTCTGAAAATGTACCCTAAAGGTATCGTGCAGATAACACTGTTTGACAGCTTGTTTCGTCCGCAGGCCGAGCGGCTGGTATTCAATAACCGCTCCGAGCAGAAGATGTTTATTAATATTGAAACTGATAAAAAAGTATATAGTCATAGGGAAAAAGTAAACCTGACACTCAATGTAACTGATGCAGCAGGGAATCCGGTCAGATCCTCTCTTGCATTGGCAGTGGTGGACGCTTCAAAAAGTGACTCATTAATGAATTTCCCCGATATTGAGTCTTACCTTTATCTTACATCCGAACTGAAAGGAGGGATTAATTTCAGACTATTAAACCTTTCTGATACCACCTCTGACGGAAATACAAAAAGAGATCTTGTTATGATGACGCAAGGCTGGCGAAATTATATATGGAATTCAATCCGGTATACCAATACATTGAAAATCCTGTATCCGATCGAAAAAGGATTCTGCGTTGACGGAACTGTATTTAATCTTAGTAAGCAAAGGTCATGCAGTGGTTATAAGATCAATTACTTTGACTTTAACTCAGGCTTCAACGGTGTTACTAAAGTTGATGAAAACAACAGATTCGAAATTGAGATTCCTTTCTACTACAATTCCCATGTTTATTTCATTCAAAATATGAATAATAAAGACAGAATTGAAAATATTGGTTTTATCCTTGATACTTTTCTGCTTCCAGTAATAAGTTACAGAAAGAATGATCTGCCTTTTATATCATATAAAGAAGGATATCTCAAAGCTCTTGATAAAAAATTTAATGAAATTGATTCAGTTAACGGACCGGATATTAAATACATTAATCTGCCTGAGGTTAAGATTACAGCAAAATCTGACCGCAGCGGTTATTCTGCTCCTGAAATTTCTCTTAATCTTGATAAGAAAGATCCGACAGGGAAAAAATACAACAGCCTTTTCCAGTTGATATATGAGGAATTTGGGGAGAAAGCCTTCACCGCTACCGGGTATGGTACTAACGGAAAAATGTATAACCCCATCCTGGTGGTGAACGGAGCCCCAATGACTGCATCCGAGTGTCCTCCATGTCATGATTATATTGCTTATGGATGGGCAGCAGCAATTCCCGTCAATGAAATTTCGGATGTTAAATTTTACGAGGCGGAAAGTAAGTACAGTAAATGGTTGTCACCCCCTCCACATTATATAAAAGATATGAGCGAATGGGTAAAAGGTCTCTACATGCCGCCAACGGATCCTAAGATATACTTTCCTGTTGTTTCATTTAAAACTTATTCAAATTCATACAGGGGAAATCCCAGGGGAGCAATTATATTCCCCTTTCAGGGATTTTATATGGCACGTGAATTTTATCAGCCTGATTATGAAAATAAAAACATCCAGACACCCGATAACAGAACAACCATCTACTGGGATCCTGAAGTACAAACCGATTCAACAGGAACAGCAAAGGTTTCATTTTATAATTCCGATTTGAAAGGTAAAGCACTAATCAGGATCTCCGGAGTAAGCTTCTGTTTAAAAGATGTCTCTACCTCATTAACTAGTTATTTATCACATTAATCAAGGTATTATTCATTATAAATTGTCATTATGTTTATTATCTTATTTTGCAATTACATTTTAAAATCGCTAAAGATAATACACGACCATAGCTTTCAAAAGAGCCGGCAAAGTAACAGTTTTCTATAACTTGACAAATAATATAACGCACCATAACACGGACAAAAGTAAGTTGTCAAGTTGTGGGGCGTATACGGCAAAAAATGCGCCGGGCTGTTACCAGCCATTTTGAAAAACATATGAGAAAAAGAAAGCTTATTAACTATAAGCTAATTAAACAAAATATTGCAACAAGAAAATATATTTTGTAACTTTTCAATATTGATTGGAAACTTAATGTATTACTTATCATTTATGCAATAATACACCTTAAACTACATATTCTCATAATAATTACATTATTATTTACCGTTTCATGTAGTAAACCTCAAAAGAAAACACCTGAAATAAAAAATGGATTTCTCGATTTAAGTTCATGGAACTTTGAAGAAGATGGTGCGGTAGACTTAAGCGGTGAATGGGAATTTTATTGGGAAAGGTTATTGGAACCAACCGATTTTGAATTAAACAATTCGATAGAACCTGAATATATCAATGTACCCGGCGGTTGGGCAACAAAAAATAAAAATGGAAAATCATATCCCGAATTAGGTTATGCTACATACAGATTACGGATTAAAGTTCCTGAAAACAATTCAGATTTCTCCTTCAGGTCTCCTTCAATATGGTCAAGTGCAAGGGTTTGGATAAATGACACTTTATGTTTTGAAAAAGGGAAAGTAGGGAAATCTAAAGATGAATCAATCCCTGAGTTTCTTATTGATAATATATTTACAAATAGAAATCCTTATATTAATAATGATACTTTAGAAGTTATTATCCAAATAGCCGATTTTTACAAAGGAGGAATTTATAGTGGTATATTTTGGAATATAACTTTTGGCCATATTGATAACAAGCTTGAAGAGTATACCAGAGCACTGGCAGAAAATGACGGAGA
>CAZDOM010000052.1:0-20792 GCA_964507015.1 uncultured Rikenellaceae bacterium
TGTTGCTTGTTGCTTGTTGCTTGTTGCTTGTTGCTTGTTGCTTGTTGCTTGTTGCTTGTTGCTTGTTGCTTGTTGCTTGTTGCTTGTTGCTTGTTGCTTGTTGCTTGTTGCTTGTTATTTAGTTGATAATAATAGAACCAGTAACCAGCAACTAGTAACCAGCAACTGATTTATAATACTCTTCCACAACTTCATCCATAACCCTGCTTGTTCTTGCTGCGGTTATTCCTGTACTGACCACATTCCCTTCGCCTGACAGAGCTTTAACTACCTGTTCTATAAGGAAGTACTGGACATTATCCGGTCTTTTATTGATAAATTCCTGTCGTCCCTTTTTATTTATCAGGACTATGGGTTCAAATGTAAAGGATGAGCTGCTTATAATGCCTGTTTCTCCAAAGAACTCGAGAGAATCCCGGGTGCTTTCAGGTGAAACACTGAAGCTCCAGTTTCCTGTAGCTGCTATATTATCAGGGAAAATAAAACTCGCTGAAATAAAATCTTCAGCATTGTATAATCCGGCCTGATTAAGTGCAAGTGATTTAACTTCTTGTACAGGTCCGAATAAAAAGTCAAGATAGTCAAGTTGATGTGAAGCGAGGTCAAAAAAATGACCACCACCTGATATTTCAGGGATTACTCTCCATGGCAGGTTGCCGCTTTTTTCTTCTTCTGAAAGACTATTATACAACTGCAGGTTTACGAATCTTACTTTTCCTATTGCTCCCTTTTCAATAAGATCTTTTATCTTGAGAAAACCCGGAAGAGTTCTCCGGTAATATGCTACAAATACAGGAAGTTTATATTTCTCTGATGCTTCATTTATGGAAACACACTCTTTATAATTTAAAGCCATAGGTTTTTCTATATAGACAGGTTTCCCGGCTTTAAGTGCTTGTATAGTGTATTCTGCATGTGTGTCGGGTGGTGTTGCAACATATATGGCATTTATCTCCGGATCATTTATCAGTTCGTCTGCATTACCGTAAAATTTCGGTACATTATGCCGTCTTGCATAATCTTCAGCAAGCGAGATATCTCTTCTCATCACTGCTATGATCCTTGAGTTCCCAACCTTATTAAATGCAGGGCCGCTTTTTAATTCAGTAACCTTTCCGCAACCTATGATACCCCATTGAATCATAATAACATGTAATATTAGTTTAGTTGAGTCTTTCTTTTGAACTCCACAAACCTACTGCCGGATTTGAAATAAAGTAAATTTCTTCGCCGTTGTTAGACTTATTGAATCCATCCTTAAGTTTCCCCGGATCATATTTGCCAAGTATTTCCTCTAATGGAGCATATTTAAATCCTGCTGATTCTATCTCTTCTTTTGACAGATGTCCGGGGCAATATGTCACCGAGAATCTTCCTTCGGTACTGCCATGGATAAGATGTGCAGCAGCACTGAGATTGTTCCGGAGGTCTTCATTTGTCTTCAGTGCTTCTAGTGTAGCCGGTGTACCGAAATAACCATACTTTCTTATTAGCCTGTCTATTTCACTGTCTTCACCAAATTCTTTCAACCCGGGAGCCAGTACAATAAGCTCTCCATTATCTGCCATTGCCATACGGGTTCTGTAGATACTTTTATTTCCAAGCCATGTGCTTTTATACTCCGAGGGATCAAGATACACAACAACCTTCTTAAGCGGTTTTTCGAAAACTGTGAAATTAACCTTAAGCGATAACTCTGATGCCAGCCTGAATACCTCTTCATCGTCACCGATATATAAGCCACGAATAACAAGCTTCCCGGTGTCATCATAACCAATAACAGTTTGAACATAAATAACCGGGAGGTGAGTAATGAAGTGTGATGAGGCATAATTGAGCATTCTTCTTACAGGATTATCGGCCTTTCCCAGTATTTTTTCAATACCATAAACAGCACCAACAAAATGACTTTTATTAATACTTTCGGCGCCTCCGGTCCCTACAAACAGATTCTTGTTATAGTTTGCCATCCCTATCACTTCGTGTGGAACGACCTGGCCTACAGAGAGTATAAGATCATGACCCCCGTTGAAAACCAGGTTGTTTAGCTGTGCAGGCCATGAATAATCAAGAGCTCCGTTAGTAATTTCTGCTATATATTCTGCGGGTATGGTACCTACAGTCACAACATCTTTTCTCCAGTCATGAATACGAAAGAGTCCTTTTGGAACCCCTTTGAACATTTCCCCTATCTGTTCATCAGTCATTGGGGCATGTGTACCCAGTGCCGGGAGGATATCTTTAAGATTCTTTTTATAATAACTGTAAATCAGAGTAGTAATTTCACCAGCCCTGGAGTGAAACCTTGTGAAGTCGGGAGGTACAACAAGCACCTTTTCCTTTTTACCAAGTTTTACCAGTGCTGAGTAAAGTCCGTATTCAAGATCTGTTGGGCTTATAATTGTTTCCGGTGAACCAGCCTCGTAATAAATCATACATTTCTGTTTTTAAAATGAATACTTCTATATATTACACAGTCTGCTATTGATCATCTCTTCGCTCTGTGCCCTGTGCCCTGTGTGCCCTGTGTGCCCTCCTATTACACTCCGCTATATGCACTGAATCCTCCATCTACCGGTATAACCACTCCTGTAACAAATTTTGACAGGTCTGAAGCAAGATAAAGCAATGTTCCTGTCAGTTCATCAGGTGTTCCGTATCTTTCCATGGGTGTATTGTTAATTATCTTTTTTCCCCTGGGAGTTGGATCCCCTGTCTCTTTGTCAACAAGAAGAAACCTGTTCTGTTGTGTAAGAAGAAAGCCCGGGGCAATTGCATTTACCCTGACACCTGTTTTTGCGAAATGAACAGCCAGCCATTGGGTGAAATTATTTACGGCAGCTTTAGCTGAAGAATATGCAGGAATTTTTGTCAGCGGTCTGAAAGAATTCATTGAAGAGATATTGATTATCACTCCTGACCTGTTTTTAATCATATCCTCAGCAAAGACCATCGTGGGGATCAGTGTTCCCTTGAAATTCAGATCAAATACTTTATCAAATCCTTCCATTTGAAGTCCGAAAAATGTATCAGAAGGATTTTCTGCTCCTTCAATTTTTTCAACTTTGGTAGTAGCATCAGGTGAGTTGCCACCGGCACCATTTATAAGAATGTCGACCGCCACAAAATAGGTATTAATTATTTTTTTTGCCTCAATGATACCTGGTTTGTCAGTGACATCCGCTGATATTCCTATAGAAGTAACTCTATATTCTTTTTCAATTCCTTCTGCTGTTTTTACAGCTTTTTCCATATTGCTGTCAAGTATAACGGTTTTTACACCATAAGCAGCAAGCGATCTGGCCATTTCTGAGCAGATAACACCTGCTCCTCCCGTGATAACGGCAACCTTATTCTTCAGGTTAAGTTCATTCATTATTGTGGTATTAAAATCCAAAATACTCCTTTGCATTCTTGTAAGATATTCCTTCTATCAAAGGTTTCAACAATTCATCTTCATCAGGAATAAGTCCCTTTTCGACCTCTTCCCCGATTAAATTGCAGGCAATACGTCTGAAATATTCATGACGGGGGTAGGAGAGGAAGCTTCTCGAATCGGTTACCATACCAACAAATCTTCTGAGAAGTCCCAGTGATGAAAGATCCCGTAAATGTTTCTCCATGCCGTTTTTCTGGTCGAGGAACCACCATGCTGCCCCATATTGAACCTTACCAGGAACAGTACCATCATTAAAATTTCCTGTCATTGAGATAAACATCTCATTATCAGCAGGATTAAGATTGTATAGTATGCTCCTCGCAAGCTGACCCGTCTCATCAAGACTGCTCAGGAATTCGGACATTTTCGTTGCATCCAGGGAAGATCCAATAGAATCCCATCCTGTATCAGGACCCATTTGCATGAACATTCGTTTGTTGTTATTTCTTATTGCACCTGCATGAAACTGTTGTATCCACCCTCTTTTGTAATTCATCCTGCAAAGCTCAGACATAATTGCAGTCCTGAATTTTTCAGATTCTTCACCTGAAATAATTACACCTTTCAATAGTTTTTTGAATATCCTGTCGATATCAGAATCTGTATAAGGGGCAAAATAGAAACGGTCAAGACCATGGTCCGAAACTCTGGCACCCACTTCATGGAAAAACTTATGCCTGCTATCAGTAATTTCAATAAGATCTGTAAAATTGTTTATCTCTTTTCCTCCAGCCTGACCCAGTTTTTCAATATAGGTTCTGAATACAAGAGGATCATCTGTTTTTATCAGATTATCCGGACGGAATGCCGGTAGTACTGGTATTTCAAAGGAGCTTTTCAGATTTTGGTGAAATTCCAGAGTGTCAGCAGGATCATCTGTAGTACAGACAATTTCCACGTTCATCATTTTCAGTAATTCTCTGATACTGTATTCTTTAGTCTGAAGTACTGAACTTGTTTTTTCATAAATTTCTTCTGCCGTGGAAGGTGACAACAGTTCAAATATCCCGAAGTAACGAGATAGTTCCAGATGTGTCCAGTGGTACAGAGGATTACAGATAGTTGCCGGTACTGTCTCAGCCCATTTTATGAATTTATCCCTATCTGAGGCATCTCCTGTGCAATACTGCTCATGTATACCATTTATCCTCATTGCACGCCATTTGTAATGATCACCTTCAAGCCATGCCTGTGTCAGGTTTTCAAATCGGCGGTCGTCAGCTATCATAGCAGGAGACAGGTGACAATGGAAGTCGATAATTGGTTGGTTTTCAGCGTATTGGTGATATAGCCTTTTCGCTGTTCTGTTGCCAAGGAGGAAATCTTCATGAATAAATGGTTTCATGTGGCAAATGATTTAGACCGACATTATAGTCATTCTGCAATATAGCAATTATATTTTCGTTAACGATAACGAAAATTAAAATTACTTATATACTATTGTGATTTTTGTTATTGTGATAAAATTGAGACCGGCTTAAACCTGAAAAGGATATTTTGCTGGTTGTCTATCCGTTTAAAGATTGTATTTTTGTTAACGCAGGTATCCGCGTAGCTGCTATTAGATTCCTGTAAAGTTTAATCCGGACATTAAAAACAAAAACAAAATCAAAATTATGAAAGTCGAATTTCGATATGCTTCCCATCCTGTTGATTTTAAAAGTTATGACACTGACAGAATCAGGAAAGAGTTCATGCTTGAAAAAGTATTTGAGGCTGACGATATCCTGCTGGTTTATTCTTTATACGACCGTTATATTGTAGGTGGTGCTATGCCGGTAAACAAATCCCTTGTTCTTGAATCTACGGAAGATCTTAAATCAGGTTATTTCCTTGAAAGAAGGGAAATGGGGATAATCAATGTCGGGGGTAAAGGAATAATTGAGACCACTGAGGGGAATTATGATCTTGATTATAAGGAGGCATTATATATTGGAAGAGAGGTAAAGGAAGTTATTTTCAGATCGGTTGATTCTCTTAAACCGGCAAAACTATATATAAATTCAGCTCCGGCACATCATAAGTATCCTTCACGGAAAGTGACTCTTAATGATGCCGAAATTGTAGCAATGGGTACACCTGAGCAATCTAATCATCGTACAATAAATAAATTATTGGTTAACAGTGTATTACCTACATGCCAGTTGCAGATGGGAATGACGGAATTGAAACCGGGCAGTGTTTGGAACACAATGCCTGTTCATACGCATAACAGGAGGATGGAGGCATATTTTTATTTCAGTGTACCAGATAAGCAGGCTGTGTGTCATTTTCTTGGAGATCCTGACGAGACACGCCATATATGGATGAAAAATGAACAGGCAGTTCTTTCACCATCATGGAGCATTCACAGTGCAGCCGGGACATCAAATTATATTTTTATATGGGGAATGGCTGGCGAAAATCTGGATTACAGTGATATGGATGTAAGGTATCCTGATACACTTAAATAATATATATGAAAGAATTATTTGATCTTACGGGAAAAGTAGCCCTTGTTACGGGAGGAACACATGGAATAGGACTGGCAATAGGACTGGTACTGGCAAAAGCTGGTGCAAAGGTTTGTGTCAATGATATCATCAATGATAAACTTGATAATTGTAAGACAGAATTTTCCGCAAAAAGACTGGATGTATATACTCTTAAGTTCGATGTAACTGTTGAACCTGATGTTGACAGGGGAATATCTGAAATAGAAGAAAATGTGGGTACTGTTGATATCCTGGTAAATAATGCCGGTATAATAAAACGTATACCGATATTGGAAATGGCTGTTTCGGATTACAAAGAAGTAGTAGATGTGGATCTTGTGGCGCCATTTATTGTATCAAAACGTGTAGTGCCTCAAATGATAATGAAAGGAAGAGGAAAGATCATTAATATGTGTTCGATGATGAGTGTTTATGGAAGGAATTCTGTTTCTGCATATGCTTCAGCAAAGGGTGGTCTTAAGCTCCTTACACAAAACATGACCTGTGAATGGGCAAAGTATAATATTCAGATCAATGGTATAGGTCCCGGTTACATTGAAACATCACAAACAGCCCCTCTGCGTGAAAATGCCCACCCATTCAATGATCTGGTAATGACCAGAACTCCTGCGGGCAGATGGGGCAAACCTGAAGATGTTGCTTATGCTGCCCTTTTTCTGGCCTCAGAAGCAGCAAATTTTATAAACGGACATATTCTTTATATTGACGGGGGTATACTTGCCAATTTCGGATATATAAAAGGGGAAAACGAAATTTAGTCTCCCTTATTCTCTTCAGGAAGTGGTTTGGCATAAAGATCCTCAACCCTTACTTTGTCCGAGTTATCATTATCATTTTCAGGCACTTCTCCGGTTGCAACTTCCTGACCGTTTTCTTCTTTTGACCTTCCATTAAAATAAAGGATAGTACCAAAAATAGGTAATAGAGGAAATACAACTGCATTAGCTATAGATCCTAGTATTATATAAACAGGATTGGACATAAAACTGGTAGCATTTGCGGCTTCAGCCGGATCAGTAAGCACCTTGAAAAAACTCCCTGAAAAAGGTATCATTATTAACATCGAAAGGATAAGTGAGACTACTATTACAATAAGTATGAGTACTGCTGCCCATCCTATATTTGACCAGAATCCTTTATGTGCCAGTTTAAAAGAACGGCTTATAGCGTTCCCTATATTTGTTCCCTCTACCAGTAGTACAGGTAAAAAGAACAGGTATAACGTAACCAAATAAAGGGCTACAAAAAATACACCGATTATGAGAGCAAAAACACCTGCTATGAGTGCAAAAGATCCAAAAAAGGCAAACAATATTATTATAATAAGATATGGAATGAAGTATTTAAGCGATTTGTAGCATGAAATAAATATGGATGTATTACTGTCAACAGGATTATAAACGATATAATAACTCAGGATGACTGTAAACAGAAGATTTAACAAGGAAATGATAATGATTGGCCAGATAAAACTCTTTATCTTGTTAATCATTTCAACCGGGTCTGTCATATAGGTCATATCGCTTAAATTAATAGTAGTGGAAATAACCTGCAATATTATTGACATAACCAGTGAACTTATAAAGAGAACGACAAATTTTCCCCTGTAAAAATCCCATAATGAACTCATTGCACTATCAAGATTGTGCCTGCGGTATAACGGGTGACTACTGAAATTTTCCATAATTATCTTTTTATAATCATACCAAAGCTAAAAATAAATCTTAAAATCCGCAATCCGCAATCCGCAATCCTTTCACTTTCCCTTCCTCCATCGTCTCATTACATTACCCAATGGTATTCCCGCACCGGTTCTTTTCGGAGTGAATATACCCTCGTTAACCGCCTTTACATCTTCAATAGTATAGAATGCCTTAGGATTAAATTTTCTGATTATATTAAGAACTTTTTCCAACTCATTGCGTTGTACAATTGTATAGATAAGATGTATTTTTTCCTTTGCACCATGTGCTTCAATACTTGTGGCTCCAAAACCATAACTGTTTAAGCTGTGGACCAGCTCAGTAGCGTTTAAGTGAGTAAATACTCTTATCATCTGTATCCCTAATGCAAGCCTCTCCTCTATGATCATACCTAGAAAATTGCCAGAAGCAAAACCTGCTGCATACGCAAAATAATTAATATAATTATCAAGATTCTGCATTATTTTACCCACTGCAACGATCCAGATAAATACCTCGAAGAAGCCAAGTAGGGGAGCAATGTTTTTCCTTCCCTTGGATACAAATATTATTCTCATTGTACCTAATGATACATCACATATACGTGCCAGAAAAATTAGAAATGGCAATATTCCATAACTAAAAAGGTTTGAGTCGAAGAAAGAGGTTTCCATGAGTGCAATAGTTTATTTTTTGTAAACAAATATAGATATAATTATAACGGTATGACGGTATGACGGTATGACGGTATGGCGGTTAAAAGTTAGTGCGATACATTACAGCATTAAAAATTTCGAGGCTGATTTATGTTATTTAGTATATTTTAACCTCAGGTCAACCGTCTTGTCATAAACAACATAACAGGGCACATCACAGGAAACTTCATCATATAATACCCTGGGATATACAGAATTTACAACTATATATTGTGATTCTAAACTATAAACAGCTGTCAGCGTGTATTTCTTATTTACCGGGACACTCCTGGTTACCTTATCTAAAAAGGTGAAGAACGATTCGTATAATATGCTGTCTTCAAGGTTTCCTTCATAAATACTAACTACTGCCGGATTATTCTGATAGCCGATTTTTATTTCAAGTGTTGCTGTCACAGGTTCATCTGTTTTACATTCGGAGCATTTAATGATTCCGGTTACCGGTTTTTCACACGAGAACAATATTGTCATTATTATGAATAATGTAATCTGCCTGAACCTTATGTGAAAATCTTTTAATACCATTTTATTGTTTTAACAGGAGCCCTTTCATTATCAAAAAAGAAATTATAAGAGGCTCCAAATCTACCCCAGACCGGGCCTATTTTGTGAAAATCAGTATTCATGAATTCAACATTTGAGAATAAGGCAAAATTGTTTTTAATTATCCATTTTACACCTATTGAAGGGATTACCTTGAAACAGTTATCAGGTTTTATTAATGTTCCTTTATATTTGTCTCCGAAAGAATATGCTGCTGATATTGACGATGTAAAGAAAAAATTACTTCTGAACATGTTGTCTGTCAGCGGGATGTCTTTAAATAATCCGGCGTGAACAATGGAACTTTTACCCACGTACTGGTAATAGAGATAGTCGTTCTCCTTTACAATTACCTTTGTATACCATAATTTTGTATCAAAACCTGCAATTATTCCGAGATTATGAAGTGGTTCCTTGAAGGCAAGGCTGAATCCTGAATAGAAATCCCTGTGATCAGTTTTAAAAGATAATGAAGTTGCAAGCTGGTCTATTTCCAATTTCCTGCTTACTGAAAATCCATTATTTTGAAGGAGACTGACAATATTCTTTCGTCCGTATCTTACTGCAATATTATAAGGATTTATTGTATTTCTTCCCGGGTCGGTCCATTTGTCCCCGTTTTTAATCAGTAATTCTGCAGCAGAGATCTGATCAGCCCTTATACTAATATCGAGAGCATCCCACCTGTAAATATTTTGTTCATAAATATTGACGCCTTTTCCCCTTAAAAGGTTCATTATCAGGGTGTCTCCATTTTGGGCTGCAATAAGAAAAGGTGTAAATCCCTCATTATCCCTTGCTTCCATATTGGCTTCGTTCTGTATAAGAAGATCAGCAATATCAGCATATCCCGACCATATAGCCGCCATAAGAGGAGTGGTGCCGTCAAAAGACTTCACGTCTGTCTCTGCCTCATAATATAAAAGGAGGTCGGCAATATCAAGAAATCCATAAATTGATGCATAGTGAAGCGGTGCGGCTCCATGTTTATCCTGGAAGTTAACATCCGCACCATATCGTATAAGCTTTTCTGCAATGTCAAAATTCTGGTTCCTGACAGCTATGATCAGAGGTGTTTCATACATTTTAGTTATCCTATTCACATCTGCATCATAGTAAAGAAGTACATCAACAGTCTCAGGTCTGTTATTTGATACTGCAAAAATAAGTGGGGTAGCACCTTCTTCTGTATCATAATCCACTTCTGCTCCCATCAATATCATCCTTTCAACTTCAGTATAGAAACCTTCCGAAGCTGCAAGCATCAGGTTGTATTCCAGTGCTCCTCTGACAAATAGGGGAAGGTATTCAGTTGTGTCAATCTCAACGACTTTTATCTGCGGAAATACTCTGAAAGAAAAAATCAGAAAAACCGTTAGCAGGAGAAAGCTCTTAAATGACATTTTTATCGACATCTTAATTGCAAAGTTAATTCTTTGTTGTAAATCCCATATATATGCCGGTTTCCTTTTTTAAAATCTTATTCATTGTTGAAACTTGATAGATATTCTTGATAAATTATATAATTTTCCCATGATCTTAAGTATAATACTTCTTATTTTTGTCACTGAAATTTTTTTTGTTTTGACAGGAACCAGGAAAATATTGTTAATGCTGCTCCTGGCTTCAATAATAAGCTATAATCCGGGAGCCATTGAAAGAAATACCACCGTTACCGATAGACTTGTACCTGGTAACGTAAGACTTTCAAACAGCAAATCATCTGGTAAGGAGTTTGCTGCAGTTGAAAGGAGTATCCGTTCATTTATGCACAAGTGGTCGATACAGGGTGCTTCTGTTGCAGTATCAATGAATGGCAAACTCGTATATGCGAGGGGATTCGGCTATACCGATACTATTACACGAGAAGAAATTCAACCATATCATAAATTCCGTATAGCAAGCATCTCCAAGCTGGTTACTGCTGTTGCAATAATGAAACTGGAGGAGGAAGGCAAGTTAAATCTTGATGACAGGGTCTTTGGTCCCGGAGCAATACTTGATGATCCATACTTCAGCAATCCACATGATAAAAGGGCTTATAATATTACAGTTGAGCATCTGCTGAGTCATCAGGGAGGCTGGACTCAGCGTTATGGAGATCAGATGTTCATGCCTCTTGTGGTAGCTGACTATATGGGTATGAAACCACCGGTTGATACAAGGACAATTGTAAGATTTGCCCTGGACAAAAGGCTTCATTTTACTCCCGGGAAGGGCCGGGCTTATTCAAATTTGGGTTACAGTATCCTTGGTCTTGTTGTTGAAAAGGTATCAGGTATGTCATATGAGGAGTATTGCAGAAAGGAAATACTGGAACCTATAGGGGCCTATGATATGTTACTGGGACATAACATGCCATCAATGAAAGCTCCCTATGAAGTATCCTATTATGCACCTGCAGATGTTCTTCCGAAACCATCAATATTTGGAACCGGTGAAATGGTTTCTCCGGTTTATGGAGGAAATGATATTGAAGCACTTGGAGGTGCCGGCGCATGGCTTGCAACTGCCCCCGACCTTCTACGTCTGCTTTTGGCAGTTGACGGATTTGATACCAGGGAGGATATTCTGTCAGGTGAGTCTATTGATTTGATGACAAAAACAGGCAACAGGCTTGCACCCATAGGCTGGAAAGCAGCAGTAAGCAACGGAACATGGTGGAGAACAGGTTCATTCCCCGGTAGTGTTGGAATGATAAAGAGACTGCCTGATGGGACAGCATGGGTAGTGCTGTTTAATTCAAGTGCATGGAATGGTCCGGAAATACATTCTTACGTCAACAATATGATGTACAGGGTGATATCACGTCTAAACATTAAAGATGAATATGACCTGTTCGACTATTCATTACCTACCCCTCTCAAAACTGACTTTGTTGCCTCAAAAATTGCTGACTGATGTGCTTTTCTGTTAACGTAAATCTGGTTAAGGAAGAACTCGAAGATAGATATGGAATCTCATTCCCTGATAAATATCGTTATGAGCCCAGCTATTATTATCACGCATTTGGCATGCCTGTTTTACCGGCTGTATGCTCAGAAACCCCTGCAATATTCAGCTTCCTTATGTGGGGACTTATACCCAACTGGATAAAGAGTAAGGAGAATGCGGAGGAAATAAGACTTAAAACATTTAATGCCAGAGCGGAAAGCGTGGATTCAAAACCCTCTTTTGCCTCTTCGTTCAAACATAAAAGATGTCTTATACCAATAAGAGGTTTTTACGAATGGCAGCATGTTGGTAAAAGAAAGATACCCTGGTATGTTTATCGGGCAGATAATGATATAATTACATTAGCCGGTCTCTACAGTGAGTGGAAACAGGAACCTGACTCAGATCCATTGAAGACTTTTACGATCATAACGACTGAAGCAAATGAACTGATGGCAGAAGTACATAATTCAAAAAAACGAATGCCAGTAATAATTGAGAGGCAGGATGAGAAAAAATGGCTTGACATTAAAATACCTCAGGCAGATGCAATTGATCTGCTTATACCATATCCTTCAAATATTCTTAAAGCTCATACAATAGGCCCCATGGTAAACGACAGAAATGCAAACAGAAACAGACCGGAAGTGACCAGAGAATATAACTGGGCGGAGAAAAATTAGTATATTGTTACACTTTTCAAAAATTAAATACTTATCTGTCATGAATTCTAATATTAAATTATCGGTTTTACTTCTTACATTATGTATGACTGTTCATGCTCAGGATGAAACTAGATTACTTAGATTTCCTGCTGTTTCCGGTAATCAGATTGTCTTCAGCTATGCGGGAGACCTATATACTGTAGGTAGTACTGGAGGAATTGCCCGTAAATTAACAACTGATATTGGCTATGAGATATTCCCCAGGTTTTCTCCTGACGGTAAATACATTGCATTTACAGGTCAGTATGACGGGAATACAGAGGTTTTCCTGATACCGTCTGAAGGTGGTAATCCCAAAAGACTAACCTATACAGCAACACTAAATCGTGATGATGTGGGTGACAGAATGGGGCCCAACAATATTGTAATGACATGGACCCCTGATGGTAAAAATATTGTTTACAGATCAAGAGGAAATACTTTTAGTGATTTTCTCGGACAACTGTTTACAGTGCCGTTGGAAGGAGGGATGTCGAAGAAACTGCCGCTTTCCAAAGGTGGATTTTGTTCCTATTCTGATGATGGGAAAAAACTGGCTTTTAACTGGGTTTTTCGTGAATTCAGAACTTGGAAATACTATGAGGGAGGAATGGCTGATGATATAAGAGTCTATGATTTTGAATCAGGAAATGTTGAAAAGATAACAGATAACCAGGCACAGGATATTTTCCCGATGTGGATAGGTGATGAAATATTCTTTTTGTCCGACCGTGACAGGATAATGAATATGTTTGTCTATAACACTGTTACAAAAACAACAGAAAAAGTAACAGACTTTGATAAGTATGATGTCAAATTTCCTTCATCTGACAAAACACATATCGTGTTTGAAAACGGAGGCTCAATTTATAATATGGAGGCTGAAACACGTCAAGTTGAGAAGGTAAATATTTCTATAGCTGATGATTATGAAGCCAACCGAAGTGTTCTAAAAGATGTGTCAGAAAAAATAACGGCAGTAAGTCCATCACCCGACGGTGAACGGGTAGTTATAAGTGCCCGTGGAGATATCTTTGATGTTCCCGTGAAGGAAGGAGTAACCCGGAATCTTACCGAAACTTCAGGAGTGCATGAAAGAGATGCAAAATGGTCGCCTGACGGTAAGAATATTGCATGGATTTCAGATGCATCAGGTGAATTTGAGATCTGGCTGCAAAAAGCAGATAGATCTGAAGCTGCAAGGCAAATCACAAACAACCAGAATACATATCTCTTTGATATTGAATGGTCTCCCGATAGTAGAAAAATCCTTTTTGTAACAAAAAAGAACGATCTGCGATATGTTGAAATAGGAACAGGCAAAATAACTGTCGTGGACAAATCACCCAAAAGTCCCTATTATGATGCAAACTGGTCGCCGGATAGCAAGTGGATAGCCTTTGTTAGAGATGAAGATGACTTCCCTGTGATAAGAATATATAATCTGGCAATGACAGATTTACAGCCAATAACCAATAACTGGTATTCATCAGGTAATCCTGTATTCAGTCGGGATGGAAAGTATCTGTTCTTTGTATCTGAAAGAGATTTCAATCCTATTTACAGCCAGACAGAATTTAACCATGCATATCTGGATATGAGCAGGATATATCTTGTCACACTGGCAAAAGATACACCATCGCCGTTGGCACCGGTTGATGACAAGGTAAAAGTTGTTGAAGAGAATACATCGTCACAGAATCAAACAAAAAAAAGCAAAGAGCAGGAGAAGCAAAAACCGGAAACAGAAATAAAAGATATTACTATTGACTTTGATGGAATAAACGACAGGATTATCTCACTCCCTGTTCAGCCTGCAAATTATAATAACCTTCAACCGATAGACGACAAAGTGTACTATAACATGAATTCACGCCGGGAGGGAACCTCTGTTGCTAAATTTTTTGATCTTAAAGAAAAGAAAGAGACCGAGCTTGGCGAGAGAATCTCTTTAACACTAACTCCGGGCGGGAACAAAATGCTTATCCGACAGGGGGGGAAATATGGTATAATACCTGTTCCGTCAGGCAAGGTAGAGTTTAAGAAGACAATCAATACCGGTGATATGCAGGTAATGGTTGATCTCAAAAAGGAATGGGAAAATATATTCAATGAGTCATGGAGACAAATGAGGGACTTCTTTTATGATCCGGGTATGCATGGTGTTGACTGGAACGCTATGTACGATAAATATTCTGTTCTGATTCCATATGTAAACAATCGGTCAGATCTTACCTATATAATAGGGGAAATGATGGCTGAACTTAGTACTGGCCATACTTATGTTATGAATGGAGAACGTCCGATGCCTGAAAGAATTCAGACAGGATTGCTTGGAGCTCAGTTAAGCAGGGATGCTTCAGGGTTTGCCAGGATTGATAAAATACTGGAGGGAGCAAACTGGAATGAAGACCTTGTTTCACCACTTACCGAACCAGGCATAAATGCTAAAGAGGGAGACTTTATTCTTTCATTAAATGGAACCCCGGTTAACGAGGTTAAGGATATATATGAGCTTCTTGTAGGTAAGGCAGGTAAACTGGTTGAACTTACAATAAACTCAAAGCCCGATTTTGCCGGAAGCAGGAAAGTAATTGTTAAACCTGTTGCCTCAGAAGCATCACTCTATTATTATGACTGGGTTCAGAGTAATACAAAAAAAGTGAGTGAAGCTACAAACGGCAGGGTTGGCTACATTCATATTCCTGATATGCAGGTAAAAGGGCTGAATCAGTTTGTTGAACATTATTATCCCCAGCTTAACAAAGAGGCGCTTATTATTGATGACAGAAGCAACGGTGGGGGTAACGTTTCTCCAATGATAATTGAGCGTCTTATGAGATCAATAACCTATGTGACTATGACTACAGGAGCTGAAACCGGTGATATCAATCCCAGGGGAACACATCTGGGACCGAAAGTTGCTCTTTGTGATAAATATTCAGCCTCCGATGGAGACCTGTTCTCATACAGGTTTAAATATAATAATGTTGGAACTTTGATAGGAACACGTACCTGGGGTGGTGTTGTAGGTATTTCAGGACCAATGCCAACCATTGACGGCGGTAATATCAATACTCCGTCATGGGCACCTTATGCTGCTGATGGTAGTCGATTCATTATTGAAGGATATGGAGTTGATCCTGATATAGTCGTTGAGAATGATCCGCATAAAGAGTATCTTGGACAGGATGATCAGCTTGATAAAGCGATAAGTGTCGCTCTGGAAAAGCTTGAAACAGAAGGTAAAAAATTACCTGCTATACCACCATTCCCGGATAAAAGCAGTAAAAAATAGAGACAAAAGATCAGGATAATCCTACTGAGCAACAAAATGGTATGTCAGAGTACCGGCTTGTATCTTTGGTGAATTAATATCAGGATTAAACCTTGAGATCAATGCGGTTCTGACCGCAGTTTCCTGAAGACACCTGTCTGAGGTAGTACTTTCGGCTTCAATGATTTTGGCATCTTCAACCATACCCTTCTGATTTACCTGGATTGCCAGAACTATCTTGCCTGAACCTTCACACTTGTATATCGGTATCGGAAGATATGTATGATTTCTTCCTTCAAGGTTATAATAGATCCTGGTCGGACCCTGGTAATTTGCTGCCATTACTTCAGATTCATCCGGCATCTCATCATCTGATATATTATCCCTGTTTTCAAAGGCAAGCTTCTCTTCTTCTCCTTCTTCCCTGAGCTTTCTCCATTCATCAATATAATTATCAGCACCCAGTTTGCCGTTTTCTATAAGCTCCTCTTTTACTTTATTGATATAATCCTCAGGATCTATTTTTACATCAGGCTTGTTAGCCAGGTTACGTGCAATATTAAGCATTTCCTCATCCCCCTGTAAAACCTGTTCAATACTTTTTGACGGCAGTTCGATCAGCTTTTCCTTATCAGGAGAATTTTCAGGATTCTCCTCGATGAATTCTATAGTAAACTCATTTGACAGGTCAATATTAAGTGAATGTATTTGAAACAACATAAAGAATATTGCTGCAATAAGATGAAATATAACAGTGCCCAGTATTCCAATAATTTTGCCTTTATAATCTTTCATACAATGCAAAATTAAGACATTTTAGTCCTTCTCCTTTTTCTTTCTTTTTGGTCTTGAGGGCCTGGCTTTTTTAGTTGATTTATTCTTGAGGAGACCATTTTTAACACCGTCAATAAATTTTGCCCAGGCAAATGGATTAAGCAGATTGTTTACAGGAAACTGCCCTCGTGTTGCAATAGTATTGAAGTTCTGTTCCATTGCATACCTGTAACCAGCTTCTGGAGTTACACTCACACCCGTTTGATTTGAAACAGCTACATATATAGAGGCCAGATTCTCATTCATGTTTGTAATGGTCTGATCAATAGGGTGTTTTTGGGTCATATCCTTTATGAATTCGTTGTAGGTTTTCCATGGCAGGATGGTTACCTCTTCAATAGGTATTGTATCGAGTTCAAGAGTAATATCTACCATGCAATGTCTTCTGTCATAATCACCAGGTATTACAGTGTGATATCTTTTAAAGCCCAGTGCTCTGAAAAAAATTGTATCACCAGGTGTACTGGTTAATGAATATATGCCTGTTGTTTCGCTTATGGTTCCTCTGCGCAGCTTCTTTGATATAACTGCAACTCCGGATACAGGATAGTAATCTACATCAGTAATGATTCCACTGACCTGTACAAATTTTTCCTGACCTCTTACATGACTGTTCAGCAGAAATACAAGCAGGATTAATAAAATAACTTTGTTAATATATCTATCTAAACTTTCCCGAGAAACCATTTCCTACATCACTTATCCCATAAGAATTTGCAAAGTAATCATTATTGAGCGTAACGCGATAATATTTAACTATATTTTAATAAACAGAATTTTAGCATTAAATTTTAACTTTTCACAATTAAAATAAGGTGTTTTTTCTGTAACATAGGTTAAGAATATACATCCTTTTTATATAGCGGATTTTTTTCAATATTTGTAATATAATATTTTGCCAATTTACAATTAATCTGATTTTGATGACCAGGCAGCTTTTGTTAGGTGATGAAGCAATTGCTCAGGCAGCTATTGATGCAGGATTGAGCGGTATGTATGCTTACCCGGGTACTCCTTCAACTGAAATTATGGAATATATTCAGTCATCCGGTATAGCATCGGAGAGGAAAATACACCGTGAATGGTCATCAAACGAGAAGACTGCAATGGAAGCAGCACTGGGGATGTCATATGCCGGTAAGAGGTCTATGGTTGCAATGAAGCATGTGGGGCTGAATGTAGCTGCTGATCCGTTTATTAATGCTGCAATTACAGGTGTTAACGGGGGAATGGTGGTTGTGTCTGCCGATGACCCCTCAATGCATTCATCACAAAATGAACAGGATTCGAGGTTCTATGCTGGCTTTGCATTTATTCCATGTTTTGAACCTTCAAACCAGCAGGAAGCATATGATATGGTCTTTGATGCCTTTGAACTCTCCGAAAAATACAATATTCCCGTAATGATAAGGATAACAACCAGGCTTGCTCATTCACGATCCGGTATCATTCTGGCAGATTATCAGGTTCCTGAGAAAAAACTTAAATTACCTGGTGACCCGGTTCAGTTTGTTCTTCTCCCGGCTCTGGCACGTAAAAAATACAGGAAACTACTAAAGATCTATGAATCTGTAAAATATGATACCAGAATATCAAGGTACAATCTGTTCAGGGACGGACGGAAACGTGAAATGGGCATAATTGCCAGCGGGCTTGCCTATAATTATTTGATGGAAAATCTGGATGGAAAGGATTATAATTACCCCGTTCTCAAGATATCTGCTTATCCTTATCCGGTTGATCTTATTAAGGAGATATCGTCGAGGTGCAGGGAGATCCTGGTAATTGAAGAGGGTTATCCTTTTATTGAAGAAGGGCTGAGAGGAATACTTGATGAAGGAAATAAAATTCTGGGACGGCTGGACGGTACACTTCCCAGAGATGGAGAACTGAATCCTTCCCATGTGGCAAAAGCTCTTGGTTTACATGTTGGACATGGACAGAAAGTTCCGGATATCGTAAAACAAAGACCTCCTTCATTCTGTAAAGGATGCGGACATGCTGACATGTTTAATGCTTTGATTGAAGCCATAGCCCCCTATGGACCCGGTCATGTATTTTCCGATATAGGATGTTACACACTTGGTGCACTTCCTCCATATAATGCAATAAACTCATGTGTTGATATGGGTGCATCAGTGACAATGGCCATAGGTGCTGCGGATGCCGGTTTATTCCCTTCTGTGGCAGTGGTCGGTGATTCAACCTTTACACATTCAGGAATGACCGGTTTGCTTGATGCTGTAATAAAGGACTCCCGGGTTACCATAATAATATCCGATAATTCAACAACAGGTATGACAGGTGGTCAGAGATCACAGGCAACAGGCCGGCTGGAACAAATATGCCTTGGTATTGGTGTTGATCCTGTACATCTCAGGATAATTATTCCTTTACGTAAAAATCATGAAGAGAACATACATATCATTAAAGAAGAACTTGAATATAAAGGTGTTTCTGTAATAATATCAGCAAGAGAGTGTATTCAGACGGCATCAAGGAAGAAGAAGGCAAAATCCAAAATCCGCAACCGAGCCGAAGGCGAGCTCGGCGAAGCAATCCGAAATTATGAAGAATGATATAATATTGTCAGGAGTAGGAGGACAGGGTATACTTTCAATAGCTGCGGTCATTGGTCTGGCAGCAGTTGAGAATAACCTCTGTTTTAAGCAGTCTGAAGTACATGGTATGAGCCAGAGGGGTGGCGATGTGCAATCACATTTCAGACTCTCTGACAAACCGGTCTGGAGCGACCTTATCCCTCTGGGAGAAGCTGACCTTATAATATCTGCTGAGCCTATGGAATCACTTCGCTATCTGCCCTGGCTTTCAAAAAAAGGATGGCTTGTAACCAACTCAAATCCTTTTGTAAATATACCTGATTATCCACCTGTTGAAGGGATACTGGACGGGATCAGAAAGATAAAAAATAATATTATTGTTGATGCAGATAAAATGGCAAAAGAGTCAGGATCAGCGAGATCGGGAAATATTGTGGTACTGGGTGCAGCATCACATTTTATTAACATGCCTTTCATAAGCCTCGAAAATGCTGTCCGTAAATTATTCGGAAAAAAGGGTGATGAGGTTGTAAATGTAAACCTGAAGGCTCTAAACGCCGGACGTGATTATACCAATACAATAATAAGAGGCTGACATTACTGACAGCCTCTTCACAGCAAAATGCAGCGATTGCATACAGATTATTCCTCCTTTGGATCATCTTTCTTCGACGACCTCAATAAAAGGATCTCATTCAGGACAATCTCGGTAATATATTTTGTAACACCCTGTTTGTCCTCATAAGTTCTGTATACAATTCTGCCATCAACGGCAACCTCTTTCCCTTTTTTAAGAAATTTAGATGCTGTATCTGCAAGACCATTCCATGCAACAATATTATGCCAGGTTGTCTCTTCAATTTTCTGACCCTCACTGTTTTTATATATACCATTTGTTGCAAGGGTAAAATGCGCAACCTTCTTCCCGCTGTCAAGGGTTTTGATTTCCGGATCTTGTCCAAGATTCCCGATAAGCTGTACTCTGTTTCTTAATGCATTCATAACTTTTTTATTTAAGTTCAACATGATTTAATTTCAATTCAAACTTAAAACCTCCTGTGATAAGGTATCGGTTAATAAACATTTACATCCTGTTTATAATCTTTTATAGTCGTTTGTAGTCGTTTGAAAACGTTTTTTTTATCTTTATCAAAACTTTAGTGCTGTGGAAAGAAAATGTCTCGATTGCGGTGACACCCTGCGTGGCCGTATAGATAAGAAGTTCTGTTCTGACCAGTGCAGAAATAATTACAATAACCGTCTGAACCGTGACTCAAATAACTTTGTAAGAAACGTTCATGGTTTGCTGCGTAAAAACAGGAGGATACTTGCCGACCTTTATTCAGAAGGAAAAACAAAAGTCCATAAAGATGCACTCTTTGCCCTGGGTTACAACTTCAATTTCTTCACCCATTTTATTGAAACCTCAAAGGGCGAGAAAAACCAATACTGTTTTGAGTATGGTTACACCGAAAAAGATAATGACTTTATTGAATTAAAGTATAATAGTCAGTATCTTGAATATCAATAATATATACGCAGCTTTTATTTGTTCTTAAGGAATGGGAAGTAGTAGTATATATTCTGCTTTGTCAGACGAGTTCCAT
>CAZDOM010000053.1:0-20520 GCA_964507015.1 uncultured Rikenellaceae bacterium
AGTTTAGAGGATATGTCATATATGCATATCCGGAATTCAGTATTTTAGACAATTTACCAGGCAATCCGGATTCATATGCAAGTACAAGCTTTACGAGAGAATTTCCGTTGACCGGCCGGAATTCCGAAATCATAGATGAAAATGTAGCAGGTTACAGGCTTGACAAAACTGTAACCAGTAATACTCTAAATAATGGATGCCACTCATCTACTGATTATTTAAGCATCCCCGTTTCTAAGGGAGATTCAGTTTATGCTTCGGTATTTTGTTATGCTTCTGAGGATTTTGATGGCAATGAGATTAGTCTTAGGATTCGAGGGAATATCATTGGGGATATTACAAAAAAATATGACATTAAGAAGAGGGGTACCTGGATTAAACTTGAAGCAAGCGGAAAGATAATTAACGATGGTCGTACAAATGGGATACTGTTTTTTTCAAAAAAAGATGTATCAGACTTCAGAACCTTAAAAGGTTATGTAACTTTTGCTTATCCTGTTCTTAAAGTGATTAAACCAAGAGAGAAAAAAATATCCTATAATGCTAGAAAATATGGTGAACATATAATACAGGTAGTCAATAAAGCTGCCCTATTTTCATTCAGGCAAAACTCAACTGACAATAATAATTACGATAAGGATACTCTGGCCCTCATTCCGGAGTTCCGTAAAGAAATGAGCAACAATAACTTTGCAGGTCCCCGTCTTGATCGATGGCGATATGCAATGTATCTGTATAAAAATGAGTATAATGCCAGGCAAAAACTTATAGGTGATGGTTTCGGATTTACCAGGAAATTTGCATCAATGTTCTTTTATATGGACACTGATTATGATTATCCACATAATCCCTTACTATCAGTACTCCTTTATTCAGGGATTATAGGGCTTATTATATATGTTTGGTTTATCCTTAAAGCTTTTCATTATTACTGGATCTATCGTAAAGATTACTGGACTGTCGGCTTATGTTTCCTTGTGGGCTTATTCTTTTCATTTTTCAGTGCCAATAATCCATTCGAACCAGCAATAGTAGGAATCCTGACAATACTGCCATATATTATTCATTACAATCATCTTAAGAGTAGCGAACAACTGTCTGATATTAATAATAAGCACAAAGAAGAATAATTAAGCAGAATGATAGCAGTTATGTCAGTTGATGTAGAGGAGTGGTTTCACATCCCTTCAGGTACAGATAATATTCTAACATTTGATAAGTGGGATCAGGCACCTCAGAGGGTACAGAATGTTATTCCACAAATACTTGATTTATTTGATCAGAACAAGGTTACTGCAACTTTCTTTTTTCTTGGCTGGATAGCAGAGAAACATCCTCAACTGATTAAAGATACATTTATAAGGGGACATGAAATTGCAGCCCACGGATATGCTCATAAACTGATCTACAACCAGACACAAAATGAATTTAAAGAGGATATTTACAAAGCAAAGTCAATTCTGGAGAACCTGACAGGTAAAAATGTAATAGGTTACCGGGCTCCGGGTTTTTCAATAACTCCTGAAACTGATTGGGCGTTTGATATCCTTGCAGAACTGGGATTTAAATATGATTCATCAATTTTCCCGGGTAAAAGGTTCTTCGGACATTATGATAGCTTTGATAAAAAACCTGTTCTGGTCAAAACTCGGAATAAAGAAATTATTGAGTTTCCTCAAACCCTGATTGATTTTGGATTAATTAAACTATCCTTCTTCGGTGGAGGGTACTTCAGGCTTTTTCCCGAATTTATAATTAAAAGAATGTGCAGGATTGTTGTGAATAATAACCGGCCTTTGATAATGTACATTCACCCCAGAGACATGGACGTCGATCAACCGCATGTAAAGTTTCCTTTATTCAAAAAGCTGCGACATTATATTAATATATCTAAAACAACAGAGAAGCTTTCTAACATCACCAGGGGATTTGATTTTAAAAGCTTTGAAATGATATTGGCAGATCCGGATTTTATAAAAAGAATATCCACAGAATCTGAAATCTGGAATTTGAAATCTGAAATCCAGAACAATACTTTAATTCCTTATGCCCAGAATCCTGATAACCGGGGCCAATAGTTTTATCGGAACAAATTTCAGGAGATTTTCTCAGTTTAAAGAGATTGATGAGATCTCTCTTATTGATAATGATCCACAAAAAATTAATTTCAATAGATACGATGTTATTCTTCACCTGGCAGCTCTGGTACACCAAACAGGTAAAATTCCAGTTTATGAATATTTTAAGGTAAACAGGGATCTTTGCCTCGAGGTAGCTGAGAATGCAAAAAAAGCAGGAGTAAGACAATTTGTTTTCCTAAGTACTGCTAAAGTATATGGCCGGTTTATACCTGGTTCGGCACCCTGGACTGAAGATTCTCCCTGTCAACCTGATGATGCCTATGGGCAAAGTAAATATGAGGCCGAACAGAAATTAAAACAACTTGAAACGCCGGATTTTATTATCTCCATAATCAGAACACCAGTTGTTTACGGGAACGGGGTTAAAGCCAACATGCTTAACCTGATAAAGCTGGTAGATACCTGTAAGATATTACCATTCCGGAAAACAGAGAATAGAAGATGCTATACTTATACCGGAAATCTTATAGCTTTTATTGATGCTATTATTGGGGGAAAAGTATCAGGTGTTTTTATAGCAATGGACAAGGATCCGGTTTCAACAACCTGTCTGATAAACTATATCGCAAAAGCACTTGATAGAAAATTAATACTTTTCAAGCTTCCTGATATACTGATATTCCTGGGTCGGAAAATATTTCCCAAGTATTTTGACCGACTATATGGATCAGTCGAATTGGATAATAAAAGAACAAAAAAAATACTGAATTTCGATCCTTATTTTACAACAGAAGAGGGAATTACTAAAATGATCGATGTTTGGCAAAAGGATAAAGAAAAGTAAAAACATATTCAGGATCTATTGCTAAAATAAATAATCCACTAATGCTGGAATTTCTGATTTTAATCGGAATGCTTGGATTCCTGTCTTTTATACTGACATATCTTCTCCGAAGATATGCTCTGAAGAAGCAAATACTCGCTATTCCAAATGAACGCAGTCTACATAAAGTTCCTACACCAAAGGGTGGAGGAGTTGCAATAGTCATTTCATGGTATATTGGAATAACTGTGATGTATTTTTCCGGATTAATGGAAAAGGAATTTTATTATGCATTATTGTGCGGCATCCTTCTGGCAACAATAAGCTTGATAAATGACTTTTTCAGTCTTAAACCCTGGATTCGACTGATTTTTCATTTTATCTCAGCAATTGCTGCTTTTTATTTTCTTGGAGGTCTGCGTCCGCTGTTCATTCCCGGAATTGATCTTAATTACCCGCTTTTTATCTACCCTCTGGCTATTATTGGCATGGTATGGTTTATCAATCTTTTTAATTTTATGGATGGGGTGGATGGATTTGCATCAGTTCAGGCAATATTAATATGTGCAGTATTATTTGTTCTTACCTGGGACCTGAGTACAATCTTATTGATTGTCTGCATAACCGGCTTTTTATACTGGAACTGGCCCAGAGCCAAGATCTTTATGGGTGATGTGGGGAGCACCCAGCTGGGTTTTATACTTATCGTCTCAGGGATCTATTTCCATAATACGCTTGAATTCTCAATAATGAACTGGATTATGCTTGCTTCACCATTCTGGTTTGATGCAACACTTACTCTCCTTCGAAGATGGAGAAACGGTGAGAAGCTAAGTGAAGCTCATCGGAGACATGCTTACCAGAGAATTGTACTTGCCGGCTTTTCACATGAAAAGGTAAATCTTTTTCTTGTGCTGATTAATCTGATAAACATCTCTTTTATAATAATTTACAGAATGGTAAAAACTGCACAGATACCTGTCTTCATCCTGACACTCATATTTTATTACCTGATAACATTATATGTTGACAAAAAAATGCCATTCCGGCAGAAATAGAAAACACCGATGAGTCTGGTAAGGGATATAACAAAAGTATCAGCAGTAAATATTGTTAGTCTCATTGCTGCTGTAATAACAGGCTTTATCGTACCTGCATTTTTAAGTATTGAGCAATATGCATATCTGAAAACTTTTACCCTCGTAATGTCTTTTGTAGGAATGCTCCACCTAGGCTTTACCGATGGTATTTATATAAAATATGGAGGGAAGTATATAAATGATCTGGATAAGGGAATATTTAAAATGGAAAAAGCTTTTTTCATTATCTTCCAGTCATCTGTGGCAATTGTGGTGCTTATCACCGGGCTCATCATCAGAGAACCGATAATTATTGGTATTTCTGCTGCAATCCTGCCATATAACTTGTTATCTTACTATCAGCTCTTTTATCAGTCTGTCGGCCAGTTTAATATTTATTCGAAAATACGGCTCACAATTCCATTTATAATAATGCTTTTCAATATCCTTCTGATATATGTATTTCACGTATCAAATTACATTTACTATATATCCGGTGAAATAATCGCCTACTGCATAGTAGTTTTATTTCTTGAATTGACACATTCCTTCAAGGCGGAGAAGCTGAATATCTTGAAAAATATTCCGCTCATAGCTGACAACTTCAGGATTGGTATTTTTATCATGTCAGGGAATCTTGCAATGATCGTTTTTTTCACGCTTGGCAGATGGGTGGTAAAACTCTTTATGACTGATGCAGATTTTGCATATTTCTCATTTGCTTCATCAATAATGCAAATACTTACAATAGTGATCAGTTCAATTGCAATGACGTTTTATCCATATTTATCCAGGATATATCAAAAAAGTAATATAAACCACCTTAAGATTCAACTGATAATTATCGGTGCATTCTTAAGTTCATGCTATTTTATCTTCAGCTTTGCCGTAACAGAGTTCATTCCAAAATATCAGACTTCTTTAAAAATTCTTGGGATCCTCTTCGCTTCATTCCCTGCATATGCTGTTATAAATGCATTATATATTAATTTGTATAAGGTTCAAAAGGACGGCAGGAAATACATTTCAGTTATTCTATTAAACCTTATTATTGCATGTATTCTAACCGTAATTGCTATACTCATAAGAAAAAATATAATAACAATTTCAATTGCAACAACTGTATCATACTATTTCTGGATGTATTACTCTTCAAAAGATTTTGAAGGTCTGAAGCCATCTCTGAAAGAAATAATTTTTGTATTCCTTTACCTGGTGATCTTTTTTGCATCTATGTTTTTGCATAGTCCTTTTATGGGAATAGCACTTTTTCTTATTCTTATCGTATTATTATCCGGAATTTATAAAGAAGAGATGAAGAAGTTGTTTTTGAAAGCAAGATCAGCGATAAACAGGTAAAAGAATGAAGGTGTCAATAATTACAATTGTGTTCAATAATAAACAGGAGATCGCACAAACGATACAAAGTGTTATTAATCAAAATTATTCGGATATAGAATATATAATAGTAGACGGTGGCTCCACTGATGGTACATTGGATATAATAACCAGATACAGGCCGAGCCTGAAAAAAATTATAAGTGAGCCTGACAGAGGCATTTATGATGCAATAAACAAGGGGATCAATATGGCTTCAGGAGAGGTTGTCGGTCTTGCGCACGCAGGCGATATGTTGTTTGATGATCATGTAATCTCTGATGTTGTTAAGAGTTTCATTGATACTGGTGCTGATATTGTATATGGTAATACCATATTAGTCGATCCGGTTAAAACTGAAAAGGTATTACGTGTTTGTGAAGGTGGTGAATTTGTCGCAAACCGCTTTCTTTCCGGCTGGATGCCATCTCATTCCAGTGTTTTCATCAAAAGGGCTGTTTTTCATAAATTTGGTAACTACAGGCTTGATCTGAGTATTGCTGCTGATTATGAATTGCTGTTGCGCTTCATGTATAAATACGCAGTTAAATCAGCATACTATCCCGGACTGGTCACCCGATTCAGAGTAGGAGGGATCAGCAACAAAAATATCCTTTCATTTATTAAATCAAATATACAATGCTATCGATCATGGAAGCTGAATGATTTGAAAGTTCCCTTTTATACCATTCCTTTAAAAGTCCTCAGAAGGATCCCCGATATTATCTTCCGGCGGAAAAGACTAAAAAAGTACATTATTGAATGAAAATTATGGATAGCAGAAGCATCTATATCTTCCGTAATTACACAGTAGAACCATTATTCAAAGATTTTTCAGGAGTAAGCTTCAGCGGCTATGAGGACGTTAGTAATGTGCCTTCAGATGTTGCGGTTTATGTCTGGTTCTATTCCTGTCCTGTTAACGAAAGTGAACAGGAGATTCTTGAAAAAATAAACGATTTTAAACAAAAACTTGATCTGATTTTAAGAAGTTGCAATCCATCATCCTACGTTCTTCTGTTTACACTTGCACCAATTGATAATTTCTCTTTTCAAACCAACAAAGCGAATATCAAAGAATGCGTTGCATCATACAATCAACATCTTAATACTGTCGCAGGATCCAGATCATTGACAAAAGTTATTGAATTTGAAGATTTTATGCATGATCTACAGGGTCATACTCTGATTGACTGGCGCTATTATTTTATGTATAAAACACTTATAAATCCAGGATTGTCTGCTCAATTTACAGCCTGGTTCCGAAGGCAATGGCTGGCAATTGAGGGTAAACGAAAGAAATGTCTGGTTGTTGATCTTGATAATACGCTTTGGGGAGGTATTCTGGGCGAGGATGGAATTGAAGGAATCCAGCTTGGAAACAGTTACCCGGGAAATGCTTACAAAGCGTTTCAGAAGATGTTGCTTGAAGCATCAAAATCCGGCATATTATTAACAATTGTCAGCAAGAATAATGAAGACGAAGTATGGACTACTATCGAAACTCATCCTGACATGGTTTTGAAAAAAAATGATTTTGTGGCATGGAGAATTAACTGGAATGATAAAGCAGATAATATAAAGGAAATTGCTGAAGAACTTAATATTGGGGTTAATAGTATGGTATTTATTGACGATAACCCAGTAGAAAGAAACTGGATAATTCAGGCACTGCCGGAAGTAACTGTGCCGGATTTTCCTGAGGTTCAGTATCAATTAGTTTCATTTTTTGAGGAAGTATATAATACCTTTTTTCAGCTTTATGATCTTACCACGGAGGATAAAGAAAAACTTATCCAGTATAAACAGAATACAATGCGTCGCGAAAGTCAGCAAAGCTTTACTAAGATTGAGGATTATATAGCAAGTTTAGATATACAGATATATATACAGGAAGCAGATAAATTTACAATTCCCCGCATTGCCCAGCTGACACAAAAAACCAATCAGTTTAATCTTACCACTCATCGATATACCGAAGCCGATATTTCAAATTTCATTGCGGTTGGGCATAAAGTCTATTCGGCCTCGGTGACTGATAAGTATGGCGATAATGGAATAACAGCTGTTTGCATCATTAAAGTTATTTCAGGTGATCAGGCAGAAATAGATACTTATCTGTTGAGTTGCAGAATACTCGGAAGATTTATCGAAAGTGCACTAATGAAGAGATTATTAAATATTGCATATGGAAATGGGATCCGCGATGTCTTTGCAAGTTATATCCCAACTGCAAAAAACGGACAGACAGCATTGTTCTATAACAAATTGGGATTTGAGACAATAAAGAATGAACAGGATAATAAATATTTATTAAAGCTCAATAGACTTTTTAGTATAGAACCGTATTACAGTTTTACTGGTATATGAGAGAAGAGATAAAAAAAATAATGGCTGTTGTTTTTTCAGTTGAACAGGCATCAATCCCTGAAGATGTTGCATATGGGATCCATGAAAAATGGGATTCGATACATCATCTTAACCTGATCGTTGAACTGGAATCATATTTTGGTGTTTTATTTGAGCCGGAGGAGATCCAGACCATGACAAACATTGACAGGATTGTTTATTGTTTAACCCTGAAAAAATAATATGACTTATTCAGGTAAGACTACCATTGAACTCTCTGAAAAGGATTTCTCTGAACTTTCCGGACTATTTAACAATGTATTTAACAGAAAAACAGATGCTGAATACTTTACACATAAATATCATTCACCATATCTTGGATATTCATTTCATGGTTTAATGTATAATGATGAAGGCAATATTGCAGGGGCAGTTACAATCATACCTTTCTCTTACAGTTTTTTTGAAAATCAAATTACTGCAGGATGTGCAGTAGATCTGATGATACATGAGAATTATCGAAAGGACTTTCTTTCCTTCAAGCATATGTATGACCATGCAATTGAGAAGTCAGGCAGTTCGCTTGATTTTCTTTATGCTGTACCTAACCCCAATGCATATCTATACTGGACAAAATTCCTCAAATGGCGTGATATAGGACAGCTTAATTATTATATACAGGTCTTAAATATATCTAAAATTAAAGCAAGTTTTAGTGGATTCGATTGGATGTCAAAGGCATTTACCTTCTTTATGAACAACCTGGTATTAAAATCTGATGTCTTAAGAACAGAACAAGAGTATCCTATTTTTAGAATAAACGACGAGACTTACAGAAAATACCGCTTTAATAAGAATTACGCTGAAATTACTGAATCAGATAAATATGCTTATTATATTATTCTTAATGAAATGGGTATCGATGCTGCTTATATTGTTGATTTACATCCATTTACTAAAAGCTGGGCTGGCAGCGTTGTGAAACAGATTTATACACTGGAGAAGAAGCATATTGATATTATAATATATATAGGTAATAACTTAAAACCTCCTATAAACCTGATAAAGGTACCACACAAACTTGAACCAAGAAGTTTACATCTGGTCGGGCACTCTTTATCTGAAAAAGTAGATGATCGGATATATAATATGGATAACTGGCTGTTTAACCTTTCCGATTTTGATGCCAGATAATCCTCCTCACTAATCAAAAAAGTTCTTTTACCAATTAACTTAGAAAGATAGAACAGACGAAAAGGTTTTAATAATTTTATGGATTTAAATAAACTTGGACTGGTAATCCTGAATTATAATTCTCACCAGATGACAGCAAGATGTGTTAATTCCATCTTGCATTATTATAATATTGCTATACAGATGGTTATTGTAGATAACCATTCTTCAGATGGTAGTTATGAAATACTTACTGAAGCATTTGAGCAATATAAAAATATTAAAGTAATATTTGCTGATCATAATAGTGGATATTCATACGGGAATAATTTAGGCATCAGATATTTAATTAAGAATCATGATCAAGTTGATTATCTGGCTGTATTAAATCCGGATGTGATGATATTTGACGGTAAGATTCTTCAAAATCTGATATATGCGCTTATGACGGATAAATCTCTGGCTGGAATATCTCCGCTCATGATAGAAAATGGATATTTGAAACCAGAGCACTGGGCAATCAGATTACCTAGTCATATTAATAACTTTTTATCATCTTTAGTTATTTTAAGAAAGATAAATCCATTATTATACAAATCTTATGGCATTAATCCTGAGACCCTTGTAGCTTATGTGGATGTATTACCTGGAAGCTTCTTTATTATGAAGAAAGAAATTTTTCTCAATATTGAATTGTTCGATGAAAATGTTTTTCTGTATGGTGAGGAAATTCTGATTGCTAAAAAAATAAAAAACAAAAATTTTAAGTTGGGATTATCATGCAGGGATTTTTATTTTCATGCTCATGTTATTTCGAAAAAGAGTTTAAGAGAAGAGTTGAAGCACTTATGTTATAGTATAAAATCTCACGTCTATTTTAATTCAGCTTATAACAATAAATTTTGGGGCCTCATAGATACCGGTCTTCTAATATTATTTTTACCATTACGAGTTTTCGAAGTAATAGTAATTCATTTTTATTCTAAGAAGAGATTATCAGGAAAATTAAAATTGATGGAATGCGAATAGTACTGATTAATCCATATTTTTCTGAAGGTATGGGTTATCTGGAAAACTGTCTTCCAAAGGCACTGGCATCATTGGGACATGAAGTATTTATGATAACATCAACAGGCCAGGTATACTTTAACCAGCCGTTCTATAAGACAACATATGAACATTTTTTAGGCAAACCTGTAGTTGATCCTGAAATAAAAGAGATAGACGGGTATGTACTGAGAAGGTTATCTTTCAGATTAATTTCAGGAAAGGTAATCCTGAGAAGACTGAGTAAAGTTTTGAAAAAAATAGACCCTGATATAGTGCAGACTTTCGATCCGTTCTCATTCCTTAATATACAGGTCATTGTACTAAAACTCTTCTTCCGTTATAAGGTTTTTACTGCTAACCATATAATGCAGTCTGTTTTCCCTCTTGCTCTTGCAAGTAAAGGAGAAATGACCTTGAGTAGGATAATTTTCTTTGTTACCAGGACTATTCCGGGTAAATTTTTTAACCTGTTTATTGAGAAATCATTCCCAATAACTATTGATGCACTGGAAATTTCAGCGAAGTATTACTCAATCCCCTTGAAAAAGATGAGAATAATTCCATTAGGAGTAGATACACAATTATTTAAACCTCCTTATTCTGATGAACTAAAAACAAAAAGAAAGAAAAAGAGAGAGGAGTTTTATATTTCTGAAGATGAAATTCTTTGTATTTACACGGGTCGGTTCTCAAAAGGGAAAAATCCATTGTGTCTTGCCAGAGCCGTGCATAAACTGAGAAAAAACGGGGAAAAATATAAGGGACTGTTTGTTGGTTATGGCGAGCAAGCTCATGAAATAGTAAAATCAGAAGGATGTAAGGTGATCCCGTTTATGAAGTTCAATGAGCTTGCTGATGTTTATCTGATAGGAGATATAGGTGTCTGGCCCAGGGAGGAATCCACTAGTATGCTTGATGCTGCTGCATCGGGATTACCATTGATCATAAGTAATACCGTACAGGCAACTGAAAGAATTAATGATATTGGCTATACTTATATCGAAAATAATGTCGATGACTTATGCTCTGTCCTCTTGAGACTTAAGGATCCTGTAAAACGTGATGAACTTGGAAAATCAGGAGTTGAAAGGATGAGAAACGAGTACAGTTGGATGAAAATGGCAGAAAAAAGACTTATGGAATATAATTCTGCTTTATCCCGGGATTGATTTATTGTAAATCGTAAATGGTCAATTTTATTAAAAAGATACTTCCTCGATGGCTTAAAAACATGATTACTTCTTTTTTTTATGGATGGTCAGGGAATTATAAGACATGGGAGGAGGCAAGAGCGAAATGTTCCGGGTATGATTCACATGTCATCCTTGAGAAAGTAAAAAGATCGGTTTTACAGGTAAAAGAAGGCATAGCTGCCTATGAGAGAGATTCAGTAATCTTTGATAAGATTCATTATTCATATCCACTGCTGGCATCATTGATGTGGATCGCTACTCAAAAGGGAAGAAGACTGAATGTCCTCGATTTTGGAGGATCGCTGGGAAGTACATATTTCCAAAATAAAACTTTCTTTGATCCGCTGGAAGAGGTTAACTGGTGTATTGTCGAACAACCTGATTTTGTTAAAACCGGGAATGAGTGTTTTACAGATCAAAGGCTTCATTTTTTCTATTCTATTGAGGAATGTTTCAAATTGTATCAAATAGATCTTGTGCTGCTTTCAAGCGTTCTTCAATATCTGGAAAAACCTTATTCGCTTCTAAACCAGATAATTTCAACAGGAGTAGACTATATTATTGTTGACAGAACTCCATTTATTCAAAATCGAGACAGAATTACAATCCAGAAAGTCAATCCTAAAATATACAACGGCAGTTATCCATGCTGGTTCTTCAGCGAGGCAGAGTTCCTTGAAAAAATGAAGGGCCATTATTGTAAATTACTGGAATTTGAAGCACTTGATAAAGCTAATATCCCGTCTGAGTATAAAGGATATCTTTTCAGAAGGAATTTAATACCTTGAAAACTTAAAAGTCTATTTAAAAGAACTATCAGGAAATTGAATTACTACTGTACTCTGTTTGATTCGTATTATTTGAGCAAGGGACTTGCTATGTATGAATCATTACTGGCTCATGCTTCAGATTTCCATCTTTATATTTTTGCTTTTGATGATACTTCATTTAGTATTCTTGATAAACTGATTCTGAAAAAAGTTACTATTATTCCTTTGAAAGATTTTGAGACAGATGAACTAATCAACGTAAAAAATGGAAGAACTAAAGCTGAATATTGCTGGACCTGCACTCCGTCTACAATAGCTTATATTATAGAGACATACAAGGTCCCACACTGCACTTACATCGATGCCGATCTCTGTTTCTATTCTGATCCTTCGGTTCTGGTAAATGAATTGTATTCAAATAGCAAATCTGTTCTAATTACAGAACATCGCTTTTCACTACTTCCGAGATTATATGAAGAGAAGAGGGGAGGTAGGTTTTGTGTACAATTTCTGACAATTAATAATGACTTTGAAAGTCTTAAAGTACTTAATAAGTGGAAAAATCAGTGTATTGAATGGTGTTATGCAAGATATGAGGATAATAAATTCGGCGATCAGAAATATTTGGAAGAGTGGCCTTTAATATACAATAATATCCATATTCTTCAGCATCAGGGCGGTGGCCTGGCACCTTGGAATATACAACAGTACAGGTTTAAGAAAAATGATGACTCACTTATGGGGGTTGTCAGAAAGAATAAGTTTAAGTTCAAACCTGTCTTTTATCATTTTCAGTATGTAAAACAAATAAATACCGGTAAATTTGATATTGGATGGTACCTTATCCCCCGGAATGTAAAAAGACTGTTTTACCTGCCATATCTAAAAAGGATTGCTCAAATTGAAGATAATCTTATAAAAGAGAATAGTAGCTACAAACAGAGATCTGTCAGTTTCAGGGCCGACAGCATTAAAAATGTTGTGAAGATTTGCATAAAGAAATTGACAAAATATAATATTATAAAAATTCATTAATTATGGCTTACATAATAAGTCTTGAAACTCATATAGATACGCGCGGAAATCTTACAGTGATCGAAAATGTCTTACCTTTCAATATTAAAAGAGTATTTTATATATATGGAGTGGATAGCTCGAAACGAGGTGGTCACCGTCATCATAAAACAATACAGGCTGCAGTGTGTATCAGGGGTGAATGCAAGATATTCAATAATGATGGGCACGATGAACAGGTATTTCACCTTGACAAACCTTCAGTTTGTGTAGTACTAATGCCTGAAGACTGGCATACCATGTACGATTTTTCCAAGGATGCTATCCTGATGGTTCTGGCGTCGGAAAATTTTGATGAAAAAGACTATATCTTTGAAAGATATGATTGAATACGAAAACCTGTTCAAGACAAATCAGCCCTTTTTTGAGGAGTATAAAGAGGCATTTGATAGTGTACTGAGGTCAGGCTGGTTCATCCTTGGAAATAATGTTGAAGAATTTGAAAGAGAGTTTGCTGCTTATAATAATGTAAAATATTGTGCCGGCGTCGCCTCCGGACTGGATGCCCTGACAATCTCACTCATGGCACTCGACCTGCCACAGGAATCCGAAATTATAGTTCCTTCAAACACATATATAGCCACTATCCTTTCAATCTTACACAGCAGGCATCTGCCAGTCCTGGTTGAACCTGATATTGCAACGTATAATATAGATTATCAAAGAATTGAAGACGCCATAACACCAGCAACCCGTGCAATCATGATAGTACATCTTTATGGTAAACCATGTGACATGGACCCGATAATGGATATCTGTAAAAGGAGAAATTTATATCTTATTGAAGATTGTGCGCAGTCTCATGGTGCAGAATACAAAGGCAGAAAAGTTGGAAGCTTTGGCGATTTAGCAGCGTTCAGTTTTTATCCTACAAAAAACCTTGGATGTTTGGGCGATGGAGGTGCAATACTGACAAACAATCAGGAATATAACAGCAAAGTAAGGATGATAAGAAATTATGGATCTGAAAAGAAATATTATAATAAATATATTGGTCTTAATTCCAGACTTGACGAAATACAGGCTGCATTTCTGCGGATTAAACTGAAACATCTGGACCAGATTAATAAACATAAAAGGGAGCTGGCAAGGACATATCTTGACGGGATTAATGATAATTTTATACTTCCACATATCGATTCTGACTTTTTTGATGTTTATCATATATTTAATATACGCCATAAGAAAAGAGATGAGTTGCAGAAGTATCTATTGTCAAATGAGGTCAAAACTGAAATACACTATCCTGTTCCTCCTCATAAACAGAAAGCGATGAAATTATTGAACGGACTTAATTTCCCTTTGTCAGAGGAAATCCATAAAACAACACTTAGTCTTCCAATTTCCTGCTTTCATACACATGAAGACATAAATAATGTTGTTGATTTACTGAATGAATACCATAGTTAAGAAAATACGGTTTTCACAACTGTTAAAACAGGGATATTTTACTTATATATCCGCACTTCTTACGATTATTATTCTTCCAATTCATGTTCAATACCTGCCGCCTTTTATGATAATGTGGATGCTGTTCTGGATGCTGGAAAACCTGCCGAGGATCAGAAATCTTTACATTAATATTGAACCAGTTAATAAAATACTTTTTGTTCTCTTTGTTTTATATTATTTATGGGAGGTCGTTGGGCTGATCTATTCTAATGACCTTAAAATGGGATTACTGAACCTGTTTGGACGGCTTTCTCTTGTACTCTTTCCTATCATACTTTTATTTCCGGGAGAGATGATTAAAAGCAGGATAAAAACCATTCTCAGGTTATTTGCAGCCGGGGCTTTTGTTTATATGCTCTTCAGTCTCTGTTTTGCTTTGTACAGATCTCTTAACTTTCAGGATGGCACCTGGACTTTTAATCCTCATCCGCCTGAATTCTGGTGGCTTAGTTATTTCTACGCTGCAGAGTTGATTCCATCACAGCATCCTTCTTATATTACTCTTTATGTACTCCTATCAGTATTAATATCATTTGAATCATCTTTCGAAAACTCCCTTAAGTCTTCTTATAGGATCTTATGGCTGATTACTGGATTATTTTTATTGGTCTCGATCTATTTCTTATCATCACGTGCCGGAATATTGAGTAGTCTGATCTTGGTCCCTCTTTATTTCTTGTTTAAATTCAAGAAACATGGTAAAGGAAGATTTGCATGGATAGGAATTGCAGTGATCGCAATCGCTTTACTGCCTCTGATAGTTAAAAATCAGAGGGTAGCCAGTCTTTATAATGCATTTTTTCATGAACAGGAACAACCAGAAAAGACAAAAGAACCCCGTTTTATAATATGGGATGTGACACTTAAAGTAGCCCGTCAAAATCTTTTACTGGGAGTAGGAATCGGTGATGTGAGGACAGAACTGGAAAAAGAATTCGAGCAGATTGGAGAAGAAGTAATGGCCAACGAGAAATACAACGTTCATAACCAGTTCCTGGAGGTTCTTCTTGAGAACGGCCTGATTGGGTTCGTAATATTTCTGGCAATCTTTGTTTCTATGATTTATATTGCCATAATGGATAAGAACCTGTTATATGGTTGTTTTATTTTTATGATTTTAGTCTCTTTTATGTTTGAATCAATGCTGTATCGTTTTGCAGGAGTCTCATTCTTCTCTCTCTTTTCTTTCTTGCTTTTACATGTTAAACCTGATAAACAAAAAGACTAACAAGTACTTTTATAAATAAGAAAGGGAGCTATGGGCTCCCTTTTCTTTTAGTATTTCTCAAATATCTCCTTAATCTTCTTCCTGTTATGAATAATGATTAACAAGAGTAATGTGCCAAGGAAGAATAATGGTATAAGCTTCTTTCCATAATATAAACCTCCATTCTCTCTCATTGCCGGGATAGAAAAATCGCTCAGCACAGTCACTATCTCATTGTATAGCTCAACCTCTGACTCAAGACTCTGCTTGCTCCGTGTAAGTGATTGTATGTCAGGATAAACGAGCTGTGTTTTCTGTTCCTGTAGAAAGATCATCTGCCCTCCGGTTTTAGGTTGAATATTTCTCGTCTCTTCAAAATATTTTACCTTCTGAAGACTATCGAGTTGGAGTATATCATAATTATAACGGACAAGTAATTCCCGGTCATGCTTAAGGCGTACTCTGTTCCTGTGCTGAAATAAAGAATCAGAATTTATATATGAGAGAAGACTGTTCCTTAGAGAAATTAATTCCTGAGAAGACTTTATTCGCACCCTTATATCAAAACGATCCCTCATCATTACGTCGATTGTATCATAAACGTCATGTTCATCTTTAAAGTCTGTAAAATCAGGTATACCATCCCGATTCCTGTCGATTATCCAGTGAGCACTGATATTAATTATATTTTCAATAAGGGCAGGTTCCAATTTTAAAGCAGCTGATAGTTCATCAGTATTACCTTCCTCACAATATGTGTGAAGACGATTTACATAATTTAACACATCAGCTATCGGGGCCGCATTGTTCCTCAAGATCATATTAGATGTATAGAATGGTTCCGACGAGAATTTCATAAGGTAGGAGAGGCCAACACCTGCTAAAATGCTTATACCTAACGGCAGCCATTTACGTAACATAAAGACTATCGAAATCAATATCCCTCTGCCTATGGCCCGGCTCATATTCGCGATACCTTTTCCCATCCTGCGGAACAGATCCAGCAGATCAATCTCATCATTCCTGTTGTTAATATTCTCAGCCATCTTATGTGGTTTTTAATTTGTAAAGCAAATATACCTAAATTTCGGTTTTCCCAAATGGCAATAATGTAATTCAGATTTGACTGAATACCTTTAAAGCAAGATCCATTATTATTGGCTTGTAATCATCTACAAACTCACCGGTAACCCGGTTTCCAATTACTGCACATATTGTAAGTGCCTTATGTCCAAGTAATTGAGATAATCCATATAACGCCGAACTTTCCATCTCATAATTGTAAATCTTCCTTCCCAGGAAATCAAAATCTGCAAGCTTAGTGTTTATCTCATCATCAAAGGTCTCAAGCCTTAATTTCCTTCCCTGAGGTGCATAAAATCCTGGCGCTGAAATGGTAATTCCCTTAATAAAATTCTCATTCCTGAATGCCTCAACCAGTTCCTTTGAGGCATTTACTGCATATGGAAAGGAGAGGGTGTCGGGCCATTCAAGATAATCAGCCAATACAGATGCGAGCATTGTATCAAGTATCCAGTCGTGCTCTCCGTAGAAGTGTATCAATCCGTCAAACCCAATGGCTGTTTCTGTAAGAACACACGATCCTGCTGGAACATCGCTTCTCAATCCTCCGGAGGTGCCAATCCTTATGAGGGTAAGTGATACAGTTTCCTCTTTAGCTATTCCAGTATTAAGATCAATATTTACCAGAGCATCCAGCTCATTTATTAGTATATCAATATTATCGGTACCGATTCCTGAAGATATTATCGTTATCTCATAGCCTTCAAATGTGCCTGTTACTGTATGGAATTCTCTGTTCTCCTTCCTTACCCTTATTTCACTCAATAGGGTAGAAAGCATATCAACTCTTCCTGGATCACCCACTATGACAATCTTTTCAGAAATGTCGTCAGGAAGCAGGTTCAAATGAAAAATGCTTCCATCCTTGTTGGTAATAAGTTCAGTCTTCTTTTGCATAAAGGAAAAATTGAGCAACAAATTTAATATAATAGTTTGAGATTCCTCATTATAAAATAGCCCATTCGAAAGAGAAGAGTGTATCTATGATTTTCTGATTCACCTCAAGATTCGCCCTGTCATTCCGACCCCGCCAAAGCGGTAGAGGAATCTCCCACTTTCATACCTGTTACTGGTAATATTCCATAATTCTCCCTGAGATCAGGAGAAGTGAGATCTCTGCCAGCTTGGCCTGGTATTTTATAGTAAGCAGATTCTCCCTGGCTTCAAGGAGACTCAACTGAACTTCACGGAGTTCAATTCCCGATAGGTTTCCCAGCCTGTAACGCTCCATGGCAATAGAGAGGTTCTCAGTTGCTGTACTAAGGTTCTGTTCTTCAAGTGTTACCAGTTTCAGATAACTGCGGTAAGCACTGTATATAGTAATGAGATCTGCCCTTACACTTTGCTCAACCTCCTTGTATTTAAGCTCCTTATTCATTACTTCAATAGAAGAATTACGAAGATTCCTCCTCTGATTAAATCCGTCAAAAAGATTCATTCCCAGGGTAAGACCATAATTCATGCCGTTATTGTACTGGTTTTTTGTTGGACTGCTCGAATAGGTATATATGTTATAATTATAACCTGAAGAAAAATTAAGGTATGGATAGGAGCGGGAGGTAATGAGTTTGTAGTCATACTCTGAAATTGTCTTATTGGCTCCTGCAATAAGCAGACTTGTATTTTTTGTAATTGTCTCCTCCAGGAGCTTTTCAAATAACAGGTCAGGTTTTACTTCAATTGATGTGTCAATGGAGACGAAATATTGTGCAAGATCATCTACAGCCATAAGTTCATTTAGCCTTATCTCAGTTGCCCTGACATTTTCAAACTGACGTGATAGTCTTGAGCTGTCAGAATTAAGATAAACCCGTGATTGTAATACATTTAGTTTTGAACTTGACCCAAGCAAATAGCGTTCTTCATCGATTCTAAGCCTCTCCCTTGATAAAGTAAGCGCATAACTTAGATTATTCAATTGCTGTATCTGGTTTATATAATTATAATATGCTGATACAATATCAGAAACAAGGTTCTCAATTGCCATCTGTGTGTTCAATTCTCCGATTTGCTTCAGCTCATTCAACTTCTTATAGGTTGTCTGAACATTAAACCCGTTGAATATTGTAAGGCCTAATGAGATACCTGCAGTGGTTGTTGTATTCAATACATCATTAGATTCAGTCTGCGATCCGTCGGTATAATTCTGTGTAATGTTGTTAAGGGTTCCTGAATGTCTGCCACTGAGGTCCAGTGAAGGTAAAAACCCTGCATTCCCCAGGGTAAAGTTATTGTCTGCAATCTCTTCACTGTTCCTTGTGATTAACAGGGAAAAGTTATTCTCGAGACCGGTGTTAATACAATCTTTCAGACTGTAGTTTACCTGTCCCATTGCAGGGATGCTAAGAATAAAGGCAACCAGACTAAGCGGGAATAACCTTTTTATCATTATTGTTTTTTTTCCGTTCACTTGAAATGTATGTATAAATAGCAGGTACTACATATAAAGTAAGGAATGTTGAGAAGATCATTCCTCCTATAACAGCAATACCCATCGCAACCCTGCTTTGAGCACCCTCTCCAAGTCCAAGAGCCAATGGTGAAATACCAAGAATGGTAGCGAAGCTGGTCATCAGGATAGGGCGGAAACGTGCAGCAGCTGCATATTTTATAGCTTCTATTTTAGACATGCCGGCATTTTGTCTCTGGTTGGCAAATTCAACAATCAAAATGCCGTTCTTCGATACAAGCCCGATTAGCATTATAAGACCTATCTGACTAAAGATATTCATCGTGATATTGAAATACCACATAAATACCAGCGCTCCTGTAAGGGCAAGGGGAACAGTCATCATGACAATAAACGGGTCCTTAAAGCTTTCAAATTGTGCCGCAAGTACCAGGAATATAAGAATAAGAGCAAGCATAAAAGCAAACATAAGGCTTGATGAGCTCTCGCGAAAATCTTTTGAATCACCTGCCAGTGCCGTCCTGAAGGATTCATCAAGCACTTCATGGGCTATTTTGTCCATCTCTTCAAGACCTTCACTGATAGTTTTTCCTGGTGCCAGTCCGGCAGATACTGTAGCTGCAACAAACCTGTTATACCTGTAAAGCTGGGGTGGGGCAGTCTCTTCTGAAAGTGTGACAAGGTTATCAAACTGGATCATATCTCCACTGTTATTCCTTACATATAACGATTTGAGATCCAGCGGTTTATTGCGGTCAGAACGAGCAAGTTCACCAAGTATCTGGTATTGCTTGCCATTCATGAAGAAATAACCGAAACGCTGGCCACTGAGAGCAAGCTGTAGTGTCTGCCCTATATTTTGTGTTGATACTCCCATTGTAATTGCCTTCTCACGGTTAATATGGATCCTCAGTTCAGGTTTTGAAAATTTAAGGTTAACATCAGCCATCTGCAGAATTTCGCTTTCCATTACCCTGTTCATAAATTCCGGCAGTATTTCCCTCAGCTTCTCTATTGAAGTTGCCTGAAGAACATACTGAACAGGCATTCCTGCCCGCCGACTGCCAAAAGTCGACTGCTGCATTACAAATGCCCTGGCTTTTGTCTTGCTTCGCAGATCTGCTGCAAGTACATCAGCAATCTGTTGCTGAGTTCGCTCTCTTTCATCAGGTTTTGTAAGCACTATTCTTATATTTGCAAAAGTACCTCCACGCACCATTGAAGTGTATCGTACACGCTCCGGTATTTTTTGTTCAACCAGATCTGCAAGGTCGTCAGCATAAGCCAGCATATACTCATATGTGGCACCTTCTGTCGCTGACATATTTATTGTAATTTGTGAACGATCTTCCAGGGGAGCCATTTCGGAGGGTATTGTAGTCCAGAGAAGAAATATTAA
>CAZDOM010000054.1:0-19896 GCA_964507015.1 uncultured Rikenellaceae bacterium
GTAGCCGATCTTACCCATGGTGCCTTATACAGGAATCTTGGTCAGGGGCTGTTTGAAGATGTTATCGAATCAAGCGGCGTATTAGGTGCACTGGCAGGGAAGGGCTCCTGGGCAACAGCCCTGTTCGATTTTGATAACGACGGTGATCTGGATATCTTTTCAGCCAACGGTACTGCCGAAGAGTTAATACTGCAATACCCCGTACTATTGGAAAATGACGGAACCGGACACTTCAGGAATACAGGTCCCGATCTCGGGAAATACTTTACAACGAAACGTAGCGGAAGGGGATGTGCAGTCTGGGATTATGATAATGATGGTGATCTTGACATTACAGTTTCACATGTTGATCTGAAGGCAACTGCAGTCCTTCTGAGGAACGATGGCGGAAATAAAAATCACTGGCTGGGTTTGACACTTATAGGTAAGAATGGGCCTGCTGCAGCAATAGGTGCCAGAGTAATTGTTACAACCAGGGGAAAAAAACATGTCCTCATAAACCAGTGGTCGACAGGCTATCTTTCAAATAACGATCCACGCATGCATATCGGACTTGGAAAAGAAAAGCATATAGACACTATGGAAATATACTGGTCCGGGGGAGAAAATGAAGTCTACAGAAATATTGAGGCTGACAGATATATTAAAATTAAACAGGGATCCGGAATTATTAAATAGAAATGACTATCAGTAAAGATTATTAATCATTTCCGACAGTCATATAAATAAAAACTTTAAACCTATACAACTTAATGAATATGGACAATAATTATATAAACCAGGTCGTGGATCTTACCAATCCTGAAAAGAATGTAATCTATAACATGACCCAGGAGGAAGCAGTAAATATCCTGAAATCAGGAGATATTGAAGCAGTAAGGAAAATTGACGGCAATTACTGTCTTATTTCGGTTGATGGCAAGACCATCAGGATGGCCAGATCAATAGGAAGGCCGATACGTTATTTTATTGCAAAACGACCTCACGGTCCAAATCTGATTGTGGCTGAACGTATAGATGTTATTTTTGACTACCTGAAAAAAGAGGGACTGGATAACCAGTTTCATCCTTCATATACAAGAATGGCCCCGGCACACTATATTACAAAAATTGAACTACTGGGTTGCCCCGATCCGAATCCCGTTTATGAGCGTTTCTTCAAACCGGAACGCAACAGGTTAACTATGGACCCGGCTAAACTGGGAGTACTATATATGGGAATCCTCTACACAGAGATCAGGAAATGGCTGCAACACTGGGCAAAATCTGGTCCGGTGGGAGTTCCGTTTTCAGCCGGTATCGACAGTGGAAGCATCTTTCTGTTAACCTATCATGCCCTTCGTGAACTTGGAGAGAGCCCGTCAAGACTAAAAGCTTTTACACTCAGCATAGATGGTACCGGTGACGATCTGGCACAGGCAAGAAATTTCCTTCAGACACTAAATCTTGAGCTCTTCCTTGAACCTGTTGAACTCGATTTTTCATCACTCGACTGGAAAGAGACAGTAAAAATTGTCGAGGATTACAAACCTCTTGATATACAGGCAAGTACTATGTACCTGTCACTCCTTAAAACACTCAGATCCCGTTATCCTGAATGGAAATATGTTATCGATGGTGATGGCGGCGATGAAAACCTCAAAGACTATCCAATTGAGGAGAATCCTGAACTCACAATAAAAAGCGTACTCAATAATCTTATGCTTTATCATGAAGGATGGGGTGTAAATTCAATAAAACACTCCCTGACCTATTCAGGTGGATTGAGCCGCGGTTATATGCGAACATTTACCCCGGGAGACAAACTTGGTTTCGAGGTCTTCAGCCCGTATACCCTGCAAAACGTTATAGAGATATCTGAAGGAATTCCATTCATCGATATCACAGGATGGGATCACAATAAACTATATAACCTTAAGGGAGAGATTGTATCAAAAGGTGTTGAGGCAATTACAGGAATGAAAATGCCGGTTTATCCTAAAAGACGATTTCAGCATGGGGCTGTGTCACCAGACTATTTCGCAAAACATTTTCCACAACGGGAAATAGAATACCGGAAGGAATTTCTGTCTCTGTATGAATGAACATATTGATTTCGAAATAAACGACAGATGGATTCTCACCCGGCGTGGGCCTAAAAACGAAGTCAACGCCGAGAAACCTTATGCCTGGCTCACTGAAAAAGAGTATACAGAATCAGGTAATATCGTTGATACAGGTGTAATATTTCTGACAAACAGGGAGTGCCCTTACCGGTGCCTGATGTGCGATCTGTGGAAAAATACAACAAATGAATCTATTGCAGAGGGAGCTATAGCTGGTCAGATCGAATGGGCTCTTAACCAGATGCCGGAAGTAAAATATGTTAAACTTTATAACAGCGGTAGTTTTTTTGATACAAGGGCTATAAATGAAAAAGAGTATGAAAGAATCGCATCACTATTAAGAGGGTGTGAAACAGTTATTGTTGAGAGCCACCCTGCCTTTATTAATGAAAGAACTTTGAAATTCAGGGACTTACTGAACAGCAATCTTCAGGTTGCCCTTGGACTGGAAACGGTTCATCCTGGTGTCCTCCCGAAACTAAATAAAAAAATGACGCTTAATGATTTTACCAGTGCTGTCACTTTCCTTAAGACCAATGATATTCTTTCAAGGGCATTCATCCTTTTAAAACCTCCATTCATTACGGAAACGGAAGCTGTTATCTGGGCTGAACGATCAATTGATTTTGCCTTTGAAGCCGGTGTTGAATGTTGTACTGTTATCCCTGTCAGGGCAGGTAATGGGGCAATGGATCTCCTTGCAAAACAAAATCTCTTCTCGCCACCTGAGATAAAATCTTTGGAAAAAGTACTCGAACAGGGAATCCTGCTTAATAAAGGGCGTGTTTTTGCCGATACATGGGATCTGAATATCTTTCCCGGTTGTAATGAGTGTAAACAAAGAAGGATCAGTAGGTTATCAGAGATGAATCTTAGACAGGAAGTAACAGAAAGTGTCAGTTGCAAATGTAATGTTTCAGAGTGAACGTCTCCATGCCTTCAAACCGGCAAACGACATTGCAAAATAAATTAAATACAAAATCACTGTCGGATACAGACCTCTTGTAATAAAAAGTGCCACAGAGGCTGCATTAACTGCAATCCAGAGATACCAGTGTTCATAGATTTTCCTTGCCAGCATCCATGTGGCTATTATTGATAATGATGTTATAAAAGCATCCCATGCCGGCACAGGGGAATCTGTAAACCTGTCAAGAACAAACCACATACCCAGGTAAAGGGCAACCCATATGAATATGAGGATAATCCCGGTTTTAGTCTTTAACCTGGAGACCCGGAGTTCCTCACATACACCCCCCTGACCCCCCTCAGGGGGGGATACTATGTTGATCGATTCCATCCTTTCATTTCTCTTCTCCATATTTCTAAAGCTATTTTCTTGTTGATCATTTGCCCTGTGCCCTGCGCCCTCAGCCCTCCGCCCTCCGCCCCTGATCCACCAGTACCATCCCAGTATGCTTATCATAAGGTAATATCCCTGCAGACTCATATCTGCATAAAACTTATTCGTAAAAAAGACAATAATGTAGACTGCAGAGGTTGCTATTCCCACTGGCCACAACCATATATTCTGCCTGATCTCAAGGAAGACATAAAGGATACCTGTAACAGCACCGAAGACTTCAATATAGTTATTTGATATCCAACTGGCTATCTGCAAAATTCATATTTAAAATTTGACTGCAATTCTTATCATATAATTAATTCCTGACTGTGGAAAATAATATGACCATGTTTTTTCAATACCGTCTTCGTACCAGTTGCCTCCATAAGCATTACTTTCGTACATTGTGTTAAAAAGGTTATTGACAAGGAGCTGTATCAGAAGACTCCTGGCTCCCTTTATTACCGGTTCAAAATCGATTCTCAGATTATTAACAAAATAGGGGTCGATCATTCTTTCGTGACTCATTGTATTATCGAAATATTGATGCCCGACATATTTACTTATCAAATGGACTCCTGTGTTTTTATATATTTTCACATAGATATCGCTGCTTCCGATAACTGAAGGGGAATATGCAATATCGACAGTACCGGGATTCTTACTTTTATAGGCTTCTGTCCAGTCGGAAGTGTTGTAATCAATATAGTATTCAACAAAGTCATTTATCTTATTCCTGCTGAGTGTAAGGCTGAAGTCCCAGTTCAGGATTTCCAGTGGTTTTAAGGAGCATGTCAGTTCGATTCCTAGCCGGCTGCTTTTCTCCACATTTGTCATTATGGAATAACCGGTATTGCTCAGCTCTCCGGTTGGTACCAGCTGGTCTTTATAAAACATCGCATAAATATTGGCTCCTGCTGAATATTTTCTACCTCTTATAGAATAGCCCAGTTCTGTATCATAAAGCGTCTCCGGTTTCGGGATTGCCTGTATATCACCGGCTGCCTCCTTAAAATCTGCTCTGGAGGGTTCACGGTTGGCAACTGAAAATGATAAGTATGCATCCTGATTCTGATTAATGGTAACAAAAAGCCCTGCTTTGGGATTAAAGAATCCATATCTGTGATGCTGTCCCAGATCTTTCAGATCGTCATCAGGTCCCTTCATCCTGTAATTTATGTACCTGTATTGAAGGTCGGCAAAGACAGATATCTTATCAGAGATTAAATAATCAGCTTTACCAAAAAAGCTTACCTCACCTTTCTCCCCCCTGTTCAGGTACCATTCATGGTTTTTTTCAATAGTGCCCGGATATTTCATCCAGATAATCTTCCCGAAATGATCCCCTTCATAGTAATTTGCTCCGCCTCCAATTGTTGCTTCTATTTTCCCCTTTTTATAATTGGCTGAATAAACAAATCCGTAAAAATCGTTCGCCATCCATTTCCTTCTGACAATGTCACTTTGAGAAATAACTGTATCTCCAATAATAACCTCATTAAGGCCATAATCAGAAAGTATCGCATCTTCCCTGAATTCTTCATAATAGCCCTCCCCGAAAGTATAATGAACAGCCGCGTTAAATGTAAGGTTATCTCCGAACCGGTGGCTATAAAGAACCTGGAAATGGTTCTGGGTATAATTATCACTTTCATTCTCATAATAATGGAAGACACCATTTTCAAAGTATTCACCGGCAGGATTATAACGCCTGTTTTCTTCAAGCATATCGGCGGGTACTCCCCACCAGCCTATTCCTGTATGTTCCTGTCCGAGGATGATATTTGCCTTGATAAATGTTCTCTCCGTTCTGAAAACACCATTTATGAATGCTGACCTGTGATCTGACCCTGTCCTGTCTATATAACCATCACTCTGAAGTTCTGAGAACCTTAACTGGAAAGAGAGCCTGTCGGCCAGGAGTCCGGTTCCTACAGATATCATTCTCCGGAAGGTATTATAAGAGCCATATGCAATATCTGTCTGCGCATACGGCTCATTATCAGGATTTTTAGTCTGTACACTGACTGTAGCTCCGAAGGCTCCTGCACCATTTGAAGAGGTTCCAACTCCCCTTTGCACCTGTATATTATCAACAGAAGATGTCAGATCAGGAAGATCAACCCAAAAAACCTGCTGTGATTCCGGGTCATTCAATGGTATACCATCTAAAGTAACATTTATCCTGTTAGCATCGGTACCACGTATACGGAGGTTGGTATATCCGATACCTGTCCCTGCTTCCGATGTTTCAACAAGAGATGGAGTAAGTGTCAGCAGAAAAGGCAGATCCTGTCCTGAATTCTGTTTTTTAAGGATCTCCCTGTCAACATTTGTATATGCTAGTGGTGATCTGCTTCGGGCTCTTGTTGCCTGTATTGTTACATTGTCAGTCATAAAGGAGAGTTGTTCAAGAACAACATCAAGAGCAAGCTCACCGGAAAGAACCACAGTAATACTCTTTGCTTCATAACCCGTAAAGGAAAAAAGAAGTGTATAGCTGTCGTCGTGCAGATTATCAATTAAGTAACTTCCATCCGCAGCAGTGTAAACTCCAAGGAATGTTCCGGTAATAGTAACTGCAGCCCCTGCAAGAGGACTTCCCAGGTTATCGGTAACCCTTCCCTTAATACCAGAACCATCATTCTCCGGTCCTGCGGCAAAGGATAAAATTTCCAATGCCAAAAGCGTTGTCAGGAAAAATAATTTTTTCATCTCCATAAAAAAGTTCAGGAAAATGAGGCATTCTAATTACGCTGGATATTCTGATATTCTATTTCCCTCCGCCGGCATTATCCGGATCAGGTCTCAGGGTTTGATCTCAGCCCGTAATATTAAGGCACCCCATTTTCTTATAATTCAAAGATACTACCTTTTATCAGATTATTCAATTTTTTAATAAATTAGCATCAAAATAAAACTTCAATGAAAGTACTGCTTAAAAAACTAAACTACAAGGAACAAAAAAGAATTGTGGTCATTAATGCAGAAGATAAGTTTTTTAAGGCAGTTTCAAAAGAACTTAAAGATATAATAACCGATAGTGAGATAGACCAGCGTTGTCCTTATGAATTTATAATCGTCTTTGTAAAATCTATCTCAGAAGTTAAACATTTTGCACCAATGGCACTCCATAACCTGACTGCCGATGGGATATTGTGGATTTTTTATCCAAAGAAAAGTTCCGGATTACATACTAAAGGAATTGAACGGGATAAGAACTGGGAATCTCTGAACAATCTTGGGTTTTACGGGATCAAAATGGTATCTGTTGATGATAACTGGTCAGCAATGCGTTTCAGAAATAACAAGTATATTAAATCAAAATCTTCAAGATACCATAACAAAAGTTGAAGTGTGTTGAAGTAAGTTGAAGAGAGTTTAAAAAGGTTGAAACAAATAAAATGTCTCTAACCGTCAGATAGGGAGACTGGAGGTGGGTTATATGATAAAAGTTACCAAAATAAAAACTCCCCTCGGAGAAATGACAGCAGCTGCTTCCGAAGAGGGAATATGTCTTCTGGAATTTTCTGAAGACAGGACAATAGTTTCTGAATATGAGCACCTTACGTCTTTCTTTAATGCCAGAGTTAAGCGGGGAAGCAACAGGCATTTAAGGAACCTTAAGAAACAGTTAAAAGAGTATTTCAGGGGTAAAAGGCAAGAGTTCACTCTTCCCCTTGTCATCCACGGTACTCAGTTCCAGAAAGACGCATGGGAAGAACTCAATAAGATACCTTTTGGAGCCACAAGTACCTATCTGGAGCAGGCCGAGGCCATAAAAAAACCCGGAGCACTCAGGGCTGTCGGTCATGCAAACGCTTCAAACAGAATAGCTATAATCATTCCCTGCCACAGGGTAATCGGGACTGACGGTACTCTTGTGGGTTACGGGGGAGGATTAGTGAGAAAGAAATGGCTGCTCGAACATGAAAAGAAATATTCCGGTAAAGCTACTGAACTCGACCTGTTTTCGGAATAAAAGATATTTTAACCAATAGTATTTAATCAATGGAAACATTTATTACCAGGAAGCATCTCCTGTTCATATCACTTTTGGCTATTATCATGATACTGGCCGGTTGCGCTCATAATGATGTATGCGCAGAATAATAATGGTGGTCTTTATGCACTCGGGTTTCTAATCGGCAGCGGAGGATGGGGCTTTTTCGGAGGCAGGTCAGTAAGGAGGGTTACTCATTCAAGAGTCAGCTACCAGTCTCAGAAGTTTAATGATGCGGAAGTTATAGAATGACCTCGCTCCAGAAGGATGGGGCGAAAAAACCTCTCCCCAAACCTCCAGAACTTGTTCGGGAGGGACGGGAGGGGGTGAGGCAAAAAAAATAGTTAACTTTAGCTATCATTAAAAACTTATTACTATTCTTATACTTAAAAAATAAATATTTATCATGAAACTACTTTCTGAATCAAGAAACAGAAGGATTGTTATATCCTTCTTCCTGCTGGTATCTACAGGTTTATTACTTTTTAATTGCTCGGGTCCGTCAGATAATATAAGAGCTGAACTTGAAAAAGGATTTCAGGATCCGCCGGCCGGTGCTAAACCACGGGTATGGTGGCACTGGATGAACGGTAATATAACAAAGGAAGGCATACATGCTGACCTGGAATGGATGCACCGTGTAGGAATTGGAGGATTTCAGAATTTCGATGCTTCCTTAATGACCCCACAAATAGTTGAAAAAAGGTTGATTTACATGACTCCGGAGTGGAAGGATGCATTCCTTTTTACAACGAAACTTGCTGATTCCCTGGGTCTTGAGATGGCCATCGCAGGTTCTCCGGGATGGAGCGAGAGTGGCGGTCCGTGGGTCACTCCTGCACAGGCTATGAAAAAATATGTATGGAGCGAAACCAGAGTTGAAGGTGGAAAGCCGTTTACAGGTATTTTGCCAAAACCGCCTTCAGCAACAGGAGCATTTCAAAATATAGCTTCAGGAAATGGATTCTCGCTTACCGGGACACCTGAAGCCCCTTCACCGGAGTTTTATGCTGACGCTGCAGTTGTTGCTTATCGTTTGCCTGAAAATGATATTTTATTATCATCACTGAATCCAAAGGTTACTTCCAGTGGAGGTAGATTCAACTTAACAGATCTTAATGACGGCGACCTGGCAACCACAAGCTTTCTTCCTGCCGCAGCTCCCGGGAAAAATTCATGGATACAATATGAATTTGAGAAACCAGTGACTATTAAAGCACTCTCGATTGTTGGAGGTGGCTCCGGCGGTATGTTTGGTTTTGGTGCTGATCCTGATAACCGTACCCTGGAAGCAGGTGATGATGGTAAAAATTTTAACAAGATAATTGATATACGCAGTGGTGGTATAGCACAGAAAACACTGACATTCAGTCCTGTAACTGCAAAATACTTCCGGTTCACATGGAAAGCTCCGGAGCAGAGATCATCCTCTTTTCCCGGCAGCTTTTTTGGTATAGACCTCTCAAGACTACAATCTCAACCTGCAGGAACAGAGATCGCCGAACTTGTTCTCTATACTATACCACGTGTTAACCGTTTTGAAGAAAAAGCAGGTTTTGTTACTGCAACAGATCTTTATTCTGCAATGACTCCTGAAATAGATGTAAATGAAGCTATTAAGGCATCTGACGTTATCGATCTTACCTCAAAGATGAAGCCTGATGGAACACTCGAATGGACACCGGAAGAGGGCAACTGGGCAATAATCCGTCTTGGCTATTCTCTTACCGGCCATAAAAACTCACCGGCATCACCCGAGGCAACAGGTCTCGAAGTGGATAAGCTGAATGCTGACCACGTTAAAGCATATTTCAATAACTACCTTGATCAATATAAAGATGCAACAGGAGGCTTAATGGGAAAGAGAGGACTACAGTATATGATCACCGACAGCTGGGAAGCCGGGGTACAGAACTGGACCGATAAAATGAATGAAGAGTTTTTAAACCACCGTGGTTATGACATTATACCATGGCTGCCCGTTTTTACTGGACATATTGTCGAAAGTGCTGAGGCAAGCGAACGTTTCCTGTGGGATTTCAGAAAGACTATTGGCGACCTGACTGCTGAAAAACATTACGATCAACTTACAGAAATATTGAATGAACGTGGCATGGGCCGCTATACAGAATCGCACGAGAGCGGACGTGCTTTTGTTGGTGATGGTATGGATGTAAAACGTAAAGCAACAATACCTATGAGTGCCACCTGGACACCGGGCGGACTCGATCGCGGAACAGAAGTAGCCACAAGATATAAAGCCGATGTGCGCGAATCAGCTTCAGTAGCCCATATCTACGGTCAGAACCTTGTTGCTGCCGAGTCCATGACAGCAATAGGATCAGCATGGGCCTGGTCACCTGAGTCTCTGAAACCTACCGCCGATATGGAAATGGCAAATGGTCTGAATCGTTTTGTTATACATACTTCAGTACATCAACCTGTTGATGATAAGATACCTGGTCTTGGTCTTGGTCCCTTCGGTCAGTGGTTCACACGCCACGAAACATGGGCTGAGCAGGCAGGTCCATGGCTGACCTACCTTGCACGCAGCTGCTATATGCTGCAACAGGGTAAATTTGTGGCTGATATAGTCTATTTCTACGGTGAGGATAATAATATTACTGCTTTATTTGGTGAAAAGCTGCCGTCAATACCTGAAGGCTATAATTATGATTTTGTCAATGCCGATGCACTGGTAAACCTGCTATCATTCAGCAAAGGGAATATCATCACACCCAGCGGCATGAGTTATCGTATGCTGGTGCTTGATCCCAACAGCAGGTATATGTCCTTACCTGTACTCAAAAAAATCCAGAGCATGGTAAACGATGGTGCCATTGTTGCAGGGCCGAAACCGATAAATACACCCAGCCTCAGCGATAATAAGATTGAATTCCGGTCAATTGTTGACCAACTTTGGGAAAATGAAAACGGTGTTAATAATATTGGTAAGGGGAAAGTTTTTACAGGACAAACACTTGGAGAAATATTGAATACCCTGGGGATAATTCCCGACTTCCAATACACTAGTCCGCATGAGAATACCAGACTGCTTTATGTTCATCGCAAACTGGATAATATTGATTTTTATTGGGTTAACAACAGGAATAAAAGGACTGAGGACCTTGAAGCAACATTCCGGATTGATGGTAAGAAAGCTGAAATATGGGATCCGGTTTCAGGTAAAATAGAAGAGACCTCCTACTCTATTGCCGATGGTGTAACAAAAGTGCCTCTTAACCTGGAACCTGATGATGCTGTTTTCATTGTGTTCTCCGGTAAATCCAGGGAACAAAAACATAATATACCGGTGAAAACCGAAAAACTTATTGCTACTATTGAAGGTCCCTGGGAAATATACTTTCAGCCTGAACGTGGAGCACCTGATAAAATAACGCTGGATATTCTGTCAGCCTGGAACGAAAATCCTGGCAAGGGAGTCAAATACTTCTCAGGTACAGGCTCATATCACAAAATCATTGAGGCAACAGATGATTTGCTCAAAGAGGGTACTGAATTTTTTCTTGACCTTGGAAATGTTAAGAATCTTGCTGAAGTGATTATAAATGGTAAATCGCTGGGTATTTTGTGGAAACAACCTTTTAAAGTCAGTATAACAGATGTCTTAAAACCCGGACAGAACAGCCTTGAAATAAAGGTTACAAACCTCTGGGTAAACAGGCTTATTGGTGACCGGCAACCTGATGCCACTATCAAATATACTTATACAACACAACCATTTTATCAGGTTGATTCACCACTGTTGCCTTCCGGACTTCTGGGCCCGGTAACAATTTTGAGCCGCTCAACTGAATACAACAGAGGCGGAATAGCAAATTTTTAAAGTCTTGTGCTCATATATGGGAAAAAAGTAAACACCTGAAAAATCAGATGAAAAGATATTGCCTTTTGTTAATGCTGATAATAATTTCGGTATATAATTCTCTTTATTCCCAGGATACTACTGACTTAAAATCCATATATCTCCCTGATATTTATGGAATCCTGAAGACAAAAATAGAGTATGATCTTGATAATTCCCTTATGCGTTTCGAGGTGAGGAATGCCCGCTTCGGAGTACAGGGTAATGTGAATGATTATATGTCGTATAAATTGCAGATCGATCTTTCGGATGAAGGCAAAATGAAAATGCTGGATGCATATATACGGCTTACACCCTTTTCAAATTTTGACATATATCTGGGACAAAGAAAGTTACCTTTTTCATCAGACTATATGCGAAATCCGGCAGAAAACATCTTTGCAAATCGTTCATTTCTTTCAAAATATATAAACAATGGCCTGCGCGACATAGGTTTATATGCCGACTATAAATTCAGGAGTACATTGCCTCTTGAAATAATAATCGGTACAGTAAACGGTACCGGTAATAATAATCCTCAATGGATTCAGAGGCCTAACCTGGCAGGAAGGATTATTGCCGGCCCGTTAATAGGTTTCAGGGTTGCCGGCAATATGTATTTCGGCAATGCAGAATATAAAGAAAACCTTGCAATGTTCGGGGGAGAAATAAGATATTCATCCGGCCGGTTTTTTATTGAATCTGAATATATCAAACGCAACTGGACAGATACTTTATCTCTTAGAGTGCATGATGACGGATTGTACATACATTCATATTATAATTTCATTCGTGATGAAAAAGCAATATATATGATAACTCCGGTCGCAAGGATTGATTTCATGGGTAAATCAATATTTGCCGGTGATGTGGATGCAAGCCGTCTGACCCTTGGAGTTAACTTTGGCTTTGTACCACGACAGTTTCATTCCGAGATAAGGCTCAACTATGAGAATTATTTCAAAAGCAGTCTGCCAATACATACCGATAAAATAACAGTTGAATTTATTGCACGATTTTAAACAAATATTAGAATGAAACAACATCCCGACTTAGTTAAGAAGCTGACTGTTAATAAATTAACAGTACTTCCGTTAATTATCATTCTGATTGTTTTTACCAGGTCATTAAATGCACAATCAGAATCTGTTTCCTTTAAGGTCTCAATGGATAATCCGAATAATCATTATTACCATGTTAACATGGTTTATACCGGAGTCTCTTCTCCTTCTATCAATTTTAAATTACCCTCCTGGACCCCGGGTTATTATTTCATACTGGACTATGCAAAGAATATAACAGGGTTTAAGGCTGCTGATAACTCTGGGAATAATTTGAAGTGGGAAAAGAGTGCCAAAAACATATGGCAGGTCGAGACTAACGGGGCTAGATCAATAGTGATAGAATATGATGTTTACGCATTCAGGGTGTCAGTGGCAGAACCTTTTCTTGATGACGGGCGTGCTTTTATTTCACCTGCCGGGGTATTCATGTATATTGAGGATAAGCTGAACCTGCCCGTCACAGTAACGATTGATCCTTATAAAAATTTCAGTGTCATTTCAACAGGACTTGACCCGGTTGAAGAATCAATAAATACATATCACGCTCCTGATTTTGATATTCTGTATGATTCGCCCTTTCTTGTTGGAAACCAGGAAACCCTGACATTTGAGGTTGAAGGAATTAAACATACCCTGGCAATAGAAAATCCAGGTACATTTGACAGGGAAAAAGTTATTGAAGATCACAGAAAAATGGTTATATCTGCAGTTTCGATAATAGGTGAGATACCCTATAAACACTATACATTTCTGATAATGAACAGAGGAATGGGAGGTCTTGAACACCTCAATTCTATGGCTGTTTATGCAAATACATCAACCTTCGGGCAAAGCAGGGGTTATGAGAGGTGGTTAAGCTTTGTTGCTCATGAGTTCTTTCACCTTTACAATGTTAAAAGAATCAGACCTGTTGAACTGGGTCCATTTGATTACGATAAGGAGAATTACACAAAGCTGTTATGGGTTTCCGAAGGATTTACAGTATACTATGAATACCTTATCCTGAACAGAGCCGGTTTAATGGATCGTAATATTGTTCTCAGGGAACTGGGATCCGTGATTAAAAGCTATGAAAGTATACCGGGACATCTCTTTCAGTCGGCAGAAGAATCAAGTTTTGATACCTGGATCCAATTTTTTAACAGATCAGAAAATGCTTCAAATACGACGATATCATATTATGATAAAGGTTGTGCACTGGGAATGTTACTCGATCTCAAGATCCGTCATGAATCAGGCAATCAAAAATCACTGGATGATGTAATGAGAAGCCTGTACCAGGTTTATTATAAAGAGAAGAAAAGAGGATTTACCGATGAAGAATTCCGGGAAACCTGTGAAGAAGCTGCAGGAGTACCTCTTGATGAAATATTTGAAGTATATGCATCAACCGTTCAGGATATCGATTATCAGAAATATCTTGATTATGCAGGATTGAAAATCGATTTACAACCAGTTGAAACACCTGGTGCCTGGTTTGGCATTTATACGAGGGAAGAAAGTGGCAAACTGGTTATAACCAGGGTGGAATGGAATTCGCCTGCTTATAAAGCCGGACTGAGCGCACAGGATATAATATCAGAGATCAATGATATATCTGCCTCATCTGAATTACTGAACAGAGTCAGCAGCGACGGCAATCCCGGAGATAAAGTGAGATTTACGGTCTCACACCGTGAAAAGACAAATATCGTGGAAGTAGTTTCTGAACGGAAATTGGAAAAAAGCTATAGTATAACAGTTAAAACTGCTCCTTCTCAGGAGCAAAAGATAGCGCTTAATAAATGGGTTAAATAAACCTGAGGCAGATTATACCTCATCAGGTTTTTTCTTTTTAGGCCTCACAGCCCTGATAACAAGATAAATAACGAAAATTGCTCCTGCTGCTATGAGAATATCGTCGAGATAAGGGAATATGCTGTCCTTCAATTCGTACATATAATAACCGATTAGAGCCAGTATTATGTTCCATATCCCTGCACCTGCAACAGTATAAATTATAAAATTACGGATATTCATTTTTGCCAGTCCGGCAGGTATTGATATCAGTTGGCGTACAGCAGGTACCAGGCGTCCTATAAAAGTGGAAGAATTACCATTTTTTATGAAATACTCTTCAGCATGCATGATTTTCTTTTCGGATAGAAGCAGCATCCTTCCCACTTTAGATCCGGCCAGTTTGTAGACAATGGGCCTTCCAAGATATTTTGCCAGGTAATAGTTGATCAGAGCACCGGTTAAAGCACCTATTGTTGCCGCAAAAAACACCCCAAAAAAATTCATACCACCCTCTGCAGCCTTATATGCCGCGAAAGGTACGACAACCTCGGAGGGAAAGGGTATGAATGAACTCTCTATGGCCATAAGCAGTGCCACCGTAAAATAATTCAGGTTGGCCATATACCAGTCCAGTACCGGCTGAATGAAATCCATCATGTTGTTAAGTTCAAGGCGGTAAAGATAACTAACATTTTAAGAAAGGAATCCCGGCCTGTAAAAGTGAAAATAAACTGCTGGTTTTTTCCTGTTTATTTGAATAGCACTTCCCTGGCAGCATCATACATTTTACCGGCTGCTGCTTTAAGCTCATTCTCAGGAACTTTAACTACCTTCCTGTCATATGTCATTAGACCGTTACATTCTATTTCAACATCAGTTGTCTGTGTATATATTGCAGCTGATAATCCTCGTTTAATATACCGGACTATCTGATCGATGTATGATGAATAGGTCCTGAAAAGAGTATCGGCATTTTCGAATGACCTGTAGCCCCAGTTGTTTTTATCAAGCCAGGTATGTCCTTCAAGAGGCAGACCCAGGCCGCCAAACTCTCCCAGCACAATTGCCTGTTTTGAACCGAAGATTTCAGGTTTTGGCATTACCGGATGTGGATAGTTGTGCAAATCGAGAATATGGCCGACCTCGTGGAAATTACCTCCACTGGCACTGTTTACAAGCCTGGAATGATCTTTATCCATTGTCCATTTTATTATTTCCGCAGTTTTGAACTGTCCCCACGACTCATTAAACGGAACCCATACTACTATACAGGGGAAATTATATAGATAATCAATTATTGCATTCCATTCTGTTCTGTATATTTTTTCTGATTCTTCTGTTCGTATCTTATCCCGTCCTCCTTCCATTCCTGGCCTGGTATTCCACTGACCACCTCCGAGATCTCCGCTTGGCATATCCTGCCATACTAGTATACCTGTCCTGTCGCAATGATAATACCAGCGGGCAGGTTCAACCTTAACATGCTTCCTTATCATATTGAAACCCATCTCTTTAGTTTTGACTATATCGAAAAGTAGAGCTTCATCAGTAGGTGCTGTATATAGGCCGTCAGGCCACCAGCCCTGGTCAAGCGGACCATACTGAAATACAAACTCATTGTTAAGCATCATCCTGAGAATCCCATTAATATCGGCCTTCAATGAGCTTTTGCGCATGGCAAAATAACATTGTACTTCATCAATTACTTTTCCTTTCCTAACGATCGATACTTTCAGGTCATAAAGGAATGGATTGTCAGGTGACCAGAGCTTTGGATCATTTACAGGAAGCACTAATTCATTCTGATCTGCTGATTTCAGCTCCGATATTTTCTGTTCTCCGACCCAGGCTGAAAGTAGTACCAGGTCGCCCGGATTTCTGTTTTCTATATTTACCTTAACCTTTACCACCTGTTTATCAATATCGGGAGTCTGTTTTGTCGATTTAATATATGTTCCCGGTACAGCTTCCAGCCAGACTGTCTGCCAGATACCTGTCACAGAGGTGTACCATATACCACCAGGTTCCTGCACTTGTTTACCCCGTGGCTGTGGACCTTTATCAACCGGATCTGTTATACGCAGTTCAAGCAACTGCTGACCATTCCTATGAAGGAAATCGGTTATATCAAAGGAAAAAGGATCATATCCTCCCTGGTGGGAACCTATTTTTGATCCGTTAACAAATACTTCTGTTAACCAGTCAACAGCACCAAAATGTAAAAGAATCCTCTTTTTTCTGAATGTGGATGGTATCGTAAATTTAGTCCTGTACCACAATATATTACCGGGTCCGACTCTCTTATTTACCCCTGATAATGCCGATTCAACAGCAAATGGGACAAGTATTTTCCCCTGGAACACTTTTGGAATATTTTCAGACTCAGGTGTTATTGCATAATCCCATAAACCATTAAGGTTCTTCCATTCACTTCTGACCATCTGAGGTCTGGGATACTCAGGCAGCGGATTCAGCGGATCGACTTTATCGGCCCAGATTGTTTTTATCTTTTCGCCGGTAATTTTCCAGTTCGTATTTTGTGCTGACATCAAAACCGGAAAAATCATCAAAAAAATAAGTAATAACAGGTTCCTTTTCATTTGATTAAAATATTTAAGCATTTATATTTTTACTATTATTATCCATTACCTTACACTCTTACGTCCCCTTCACAAGTTCTTTCTTTGCCTCACCCCCCTCCCACTAATCCATCCCGGTATAGCATTCATGAATATTATGATCACTGATATAATAATACATACTGTAAGCACCAGGTTTATTAAACCGGTTATCATTGTTGTGCTATCCATCATCTGGGGGATATAGATATTCTTTATGTTAAGTATGGCTGCTGTCAGCGTTGTTATCCCCACAAAGGTCATCGGTACTATTGTAACCCAGGCATATTTTCGTCGTCCGCGGTTGATTATGAATGATGTACCAATTGCAAGAGCTATAGTTGCAAGAAGTTGATTGGCAGCACCGAACATTGGCCATATTGTGGATACTGTCCCGGTATAGATAAAATATGCCCAGGCAAATACTATCAGTCCGCTGGCAATGAGATTTCCTGGCAGCCAATCGGTTTTACCAAAGGGTTTATAAACCTTCCCCAATGCTTCCTGCAGAAGAAACCTGCCTATTCTTGTTCCGGCATCTATAGTAGTCAGAATGAACAATGCCTCAAACATTATAGCAAAATGGTACCAGTATGACATCAGGTGGTTCATACCCGGAATGGAAGAGAAGATATATGCCATACCTACCCCGAGGGAAACTGCTCCCCCGGTCCGACCTGCTATGCTTTCACCCACACTTGCTGAAAGCTGATCCAGGTTTGATTCAGTAAAACCCATTTCATAAAGCCTTGGTAGTATTGCCTGGAGTTTATCCACAGGGACATTGATCTGAAAATAATCAAGCGGCAGCAGGCTTGTGGCAGCTATCAGTGCCATAATGCTGATAGCACCTTCAGTAAGCATTGATCCTACTGCAATTGGCTTAATATCAGCTTCTTTCATTACCATCTTAGGTGTCGTTCCTGAGCTCACCAGGGAATGAAATCCTGAAATGGCACCACATGCTATTGTAATAAAAAGGTATGGGAAGAGCTTTCCCGGAATAATCGGCCCCCCTCCTTTCCCGAATTCAGTAAAGGCAGGCATCTTTATTTCAGGGGCAACTATAATAAGTCCTATGGCCAGAAGACCTATAACGGATATTTTCATTATAGAACTCAGGTAATCACGGGGTGAAAGAAGGATCCACACCGGCAGCACTGACGCAAGAAATCCATAAATGGCAATCAGGATAGTCAGTGTATTATGATCAAAAGTAAACCATGAGGCAAAATTCGAGTCAGGTACATACTTACCTATAACCACAGCTGCAACAAGCAAAATAACACCAAAGACTGTTGCTTCCATCGTCCTGCCTTTTCTTACTCTGAACATCCATATTCCCATGACCACTGCTATCGGTATTGTTGATGCTATGGTAAATGTTCCCCATGAACTCTCTGCCAGTGCATTAACAACAACAAGACCAAGTCCTGCCAGGGCAATGACTATTATAAGTATTATGGCAAATGTTGTGGTTATTCCGCTAACCCTGTTTATTTCGGCTTTTGCTATTTCGGCAAGCGATTTACCGTCATACTGCACTGATGCGGTGAGGATAACAAAATCATGTACCGCTCCTGCCATTACAGCACCAATAAGCATCCATAAAAAGCCCGGCATGAACCCGAACTGTGCAGCAAGGACAGGACCAACAAGGGGTCCCGCTCCGGCAATAGCTGCAAAATGATGGCCGAAAAGGACCCATTTCTTTATCGGGTAAAAATTCTGACCATCATATAACCGGTGAGCCGGAGTAACGGATAGATCATTCCTGACTGCTACTTTCGCTGCCACAAAGCTGAAATAGAGCCTGTAAGCTAATGCAAAAAAGGCAATGGTCCCTATCACAAAGGGCATTGCATTCATAACTCAATACAGTTGGGTAATAAATGATTTGAACAAAATTAATATTTCTGTTAACCTGTGCAATCCCGGATAGAATAAAATAACGGGAGAATTTACTAAATTGCATTATTAACCGGTTAGAAAAGCTATTTTTCAATTAATAAGTGATTTAATTACTACAGCTATGGGTATAAAAAGAACTTTCGATCTGCTTGACAGATTTAAAAATCTCTTTTATAATAAAGAGGATGCCTTATGTGCAAAGCAAAACGGCGAATGGATAAAATACAGTTCCCGCGATTATATTGATTACTCATATAGTCTCAGTTGCGGACTACTTGAACTTGGACTTAAAAAGGGTGATAAAATAATTACCATTACCAATAACAGGCCTGAATGGAACTTTGCCGATATGGGAATGGCAATGATAGGTGTTATCCATGTACCGGTTTTTACCTCGCTAAATACATCTGACTATCAATATATTATAGATCACAGCGAGGCAAAAATACTCATCGTGTCAGATAATAAATTGCTTAAAGTTGTCAGTCCTGCAATTGATTTATCAGTTACACCGCCCTTGCTCTTTTCTTTTGATCAAATTGATGGTGTAAAAAACTGGAAAGAAATAGCTGACATCGGAAATAAAACTAAAGACAAACATCTGTCTGCTGTTGAATCAATTAAAAACTCAATAAAACCCGAAGATTTTGCATCTCTTATCTACACATCCGGGACTACCGGGAAAGCAAAAGGCGTTATCCTTACCCACAGGAATATGGTAAGCAACTTCCTTGCAGCAGCAGATATTTTCAAGCTGAAACCGGAAAATAAATATCTCAGTATCCTTCCTTTATGCCATGTTGGTGGAAGAATGGGGAATTACCAGACCCAGTATAGCGGTGCCAGTATTTATTATGCGGAGAATATGGGCACAATAGCTCCAAATATGGCGGAGATCAAACCTGATGGTTTTGATGCTGTTCCAAGAGTGATTGAAAAATTCTACAGCGTGATAATATCAAAGGGCAATAAGCTTTCAGGAATAAAGAAGAAAATCTTTTTCTGGGCCGTTAAACTGGGCCTGAAATATAAACCATTCGGAGAAAACGGATGGTTTTATGAAAGAAAATTGAAGCTTGCCGATAAGTTGATATTCAGCAAGTGGCGCGAAGCTCTGGGTGGTAATGTCAAAATTGTTGGATGCGGAGGAGCCAGTCTGCAATCAAGGCTCGAAAGGATATTCTGGGCAGCTGGTATCAAAATAAT
>CAZDOM010000055.1:0-19817 GCA_964507015.1 uncultured Rikenellaceae bacterium
TCTGGGGAGCAAAATTTCTCTTCGAAACGTTCGGAGTGGATATCAATAATATTGGCTTACCTTTTCTGATCATTTTTATTATGGCAGACGCAGGAAGTATTATCGGAGGACTGTCCTCAGGTGCGTTAATAAAAAAGGGCTGGTCAATAAACAGAGCCAGAAAAATTACCCTGCTTGTTAATGCTGCGATAATTTTACCTGTAGCCCTGGTACCTGTAATGGCAAGCAAATGGATTGCAGTCTTTTTGATTGGTCTCGGTGCTGCAGGACATCAATCATGGTCAATAAACAGTTATACGCTGGTTTCAGATGTTTTTCCTAAAAAAGCAACTGCATCAGTCACAGGAATCGGTAAAATGGTCGGGGTTGCCGTTGCAATCATTGCTGATATTGCTCTTGGTTCAGTTCTGGATATGGCAAATAATTCAGGTTATTTCTGGGCATTTATAATTGCCGGATTCTCATATATAATTATTCTGGGATTTGTCCATCTGCTGATGCCTGATATGACTCCTTTAGATGGTGATTTAAATTATATACAATCAAAGCAGTAATAATTATTTGTTAAAACAGGTCTATGCGAAATCGTTTTTAATTCAAAAAAATGGAAATAATTATTTCGGAAACCAAGAAAAATCTTGGAGAAAAAGCTGCCACAAAAGGTGCCGGACTGATACGTAAAGCTATTCTTGACCGTGGAGAGGCAAATATTATTTTAGCTACAGGCGCATCTCAATTTGAGATGCTGGGAGCACTGGTAAAGGAAGATGTTGACTGGTCATCGGTTAGAGCATTTCATCTGGACGAATATATAGGTATTGCACCAGAGCATCCCGCCTCATTTCGTAAGTATCTCAAAGAGCGATTTGTTGATATCGTTTCACCCATGGAATTTATTTATGTACAAGGGGATTCAAACCCGGAAGAAGAATGCATGAGGCTGGGAAGGATCATCGGAAATTACAGTATTGATGTCGCATTTATTGGTATAGGTGAAAATGGTCACCTGGCTTTTAACGATCCTCCGGCAAATTTTGAAACAGAAGAGGCATACCTTATAGTAGATCTGGCAAAAGAATGCCGTTATCAGCAAATGGGAGAAGGATGGTTTGCCACATATGATGAGGTTCCGGAAAGAGCAATAAGTATGTCAATCAAACAAATCATGAAATCAAAAGCAATTATCTGTAGTGTTCCCGATCTGCGTAAAGCAACGGCCGTTAAAGGAACAGTTGAAGGCATTATTTCTCCTGATATTCCGGCATCAATAATGCGTCAGCATGAATCTGCCCGGCTTTATCTGGATAGCAATTCTGCTTTATTGCTTTCTGAGACTCCGTATCAAAAATGATTGTATATCTTCAACCAATAGTAATCAAGATCACATGCTTGTCAAATATGCTGCTGAATGAACGTTCATTTATTTTATTTTTGGGTAACAATCTCAATAACTGCCTCCATTAATCCCTCTGTCCTGGTCGTCAGTAAAATCTTACCTGCTTCACCCTTCGGCCTTATGATTACCAGGCATCTCCCCTGCCATGTCTGTTTACGGGGTTGTTGAAAACTCGACATATCCGTTGGGCTGCCACTGCCTACACCCTCAATCTCGCCATTGCCGCTTATTTTAAAGTTCACCATTATATCATCAGCATAAGGAACAATATTTCCTTCGGAATTCCGAAGCGTACATGATTCTTTCAGGATACTTTTCATGATCACCTTCATACTTTAGATACTGGTAATTATATCCAACTACATCAAGCAGTTCCATGTGAAGTGCCACATCATCCCGGGGAACATATCCCTGACTGTTAACCCAAGGCATCTTAATATTTCTTGGAGGTCTGATCATTACCTTGCTGATAGCACTCCTGACTATCAGCTACCGTACTTTCAGGGCAGCAAGGGCAAATCCTGCACAATCACTTCGTTATGAATAGCTAATGGGTCTGCGCCGGTTTGTACGTTTCTCCTGAGGCAATTTTGCTGTTAGTCTGATAGTAACAAAGCCTGTGCAATAATCTTTCTCAATTATTCCATATTCTCCTGTTAATAGTATAATTTTATGCAAGGATTGATTAGCAAACAAATCATAAAAATAATTACTTAAAGACTCACTGATATGAAAACCAAACCATCACGCAGACAATTTATCAAGCAGCTGGGAGGAACATCAATGCTGCTTGCAGCAGGTACTATCCCTTTGCTGGGATCAGATGAAATAAAAAACCTTCATTCCCAAAATAAAAGAGGTTTTAGTCCTAATGACAATATCCGGATTGCCACCATTGGTATGGGGATTATGGGAAACGTAGATACCGATTCAGCACTGAAGATTCCCGGCGTCGAACTTGCAGCCGTTTGTGATCTATATGACGGAAGGCTGGTAAGAGCAAAGGAAAAGTATGGTAATAATATTTACACGACACGTGATTATCGCGAGATCCTGAACAGGAAGGATATAGATGCAGTGATAATCGCAACTGCAGATCTGTGGCATGCCAGGATTGCCATTGAAGCAATGAACAGCGGGAAGGCAGTCTATTGCGAGAAGCCGGTAGTCCAGAAAATAAGTGACGGTCTTCCGGTTATAGCTGCCCAGAAGAAAACCGGGAAACCCATGCAGGTGGGAAGCCAGAGGGTAAGCAGCATTGTTTACCAAAAGGCAAAGGAATTATATAAAAGCGGTGCCATCGGTAAGCTTAACTGTGTTGAAGCTTCCTTTGACAGACAGGATGCACTTGGAGCATGGGAATATACCATGCCAACGGATGGATCCCCGGCAACAGTCGATTGGGACCGTTACATTGAAGGGATGACTAAAATACCCTGGGATCCGAAGAAATTCTTCTGGTGGAGAAATTATAAGGATTTTGGTACAGGTGTAGCGGGAGACCTTTTTGTTCACCTGCTTTCAGGCGTTCATCTACTGACAGACTCAATAGGGCCTGAAACAATTTATGCCACAGGACAACTATGCTACTGGAAGGATGGACGTGATGTTCCTGATATAATGACAGGTATAATGCACTATCCTGAAACAAAGGAACACCCGGAATTCGAGCTGATGTTACGCGTTAACTTCGTTAGCGGACAAGGAGAAAAAGGCATAACAAGATTTTTCGGCAGTGAAGGTGTTATGGAAATGCTCGATAATGGCTTCCGGATTACCCACAGTATTATGTCCTTAGCTACCGGTATAGGTGGCTGGGATGCATTTGATACCTATCCCACGTCAATGCAGGAAAAGCTTCTAAAAGAATACAACAAGAAATACACCGCAGAAGAGCAGAAAAGACCTGTTAAACCACCTGTGAATTATACCGCACCTGATGGATATGATGAGCACCTTGAACATTTCAAAAATTTCTTCGATGGAGTACGCGATGATAAACCATTGGTGGAGGGTCCGGAGTTTGCTTTCAGGGCTGCAGCTCCAACACTTGCCTGTAATGACAGCTATTTCCAGAAAAAGATAATCAACTGGGATCCTCTGAATATGAAGGTAGTGTAATTAGGTTTAAATATTGAATTTAATCTTAAAACCTTAACCCGTGAAAAAGTCTTTTGCTCTGGCAATTAGTATTTTATTTGTTAATAGTATATTTGCCCAAAATCTCTATACACTGCCTGAAAATTTCAAAAGCAGCTCCATAAGTTCCTTCGAAAATCTCAATGGCGTCAAAGGTGCGGGCGGGAAAACCAATAAATCAGGCAAGGGCAATGCATTTGAAAGTCTGAAAAGCGGCGAATCCAAAACTTTGCTTGATATTGAAGGTCCCGGCATTATTCAGAGAATGTGGTTTACTGTACGGGATCGCTCCCCTGAAATGATGAGGGCAATGCGTTTGCGGATTTACTGGGATGGAGAAACCAAACCCGCCGTGGATGTACCTTTCGGAGATTTCTTCGGTTATGGCCTCTCCAAAGTTGTTAAATTTGAAACAGCTCTTTTTTCCAATCCTGAAGGCCGCTCTTTTAATTGTATGATCCCAATGCCGTTTCGTAAAGGTTCTAAAGTGGTGCTTACAAACGAAAGTCCAAAAAATATTGATGCAGTTTTTTATGATATTGATTTCATTACGCTGGGAAAACCGGAGGATGATGCCCTTTATTTTCATGCATACTGGACTCGTCAGAAAACTTCGGAATTAAGGAAAGACTTTGAATTTTTGCCTGAAATCAAAGGTAAAGGAAGATTCCTGGGAGTGAACATCGGGGTAAATGCAGATCCCGGATATGGTGATACCTGGTGGGGAGAAGGTGAAGTGAAAATGTATATTGACAACGATGGCGAGTTACCTACAATAAATGGAACAGGAACAGAAGACTATATAGGCACAGCCTGGGGTATGGGACAGTACACCAATTTATACCAGGGATGCACTGTTGCCAATGACAGCACAAAACAGTATGCCTTTTACAGATTCCATGTTCCCGATATAATAGGTTTTAATCAGAATTTCAGGGCCGCTATACAACAAATAGGGGGCGGAATGTTTGGTACAGTAAGGAGTCTTCTTAAAGATAATATGAAGCTGGAACCAGTTTCGGTAGCAGGAATAAATGGTTTCAGACGACTTTTTGACGATCCTAAAGATATCTTTGATAAAGATTTTCCAATTGGCTGGGTTAATTTTTATCGTATTGATGACTATTCAGCCACTTCTTATTTTTATTTAAATACACCCAGCACAAGTTTAAGTGAATTGCCGGAAGTATCGGAAAGGGTCGATAACTAATATATCTTAATAGAATTATATTGTTTCACCTTTTAATAATGCAATCCAAATCCGAATTTATAAAGCGGATTCTCCGAATCATAAGGCATATCCTCTTTCTGCTTCCTTACAGCATCCATTGATGATGGCATCTCCACAGGAAGCTTTCCCTGAGGACTGAATTCTCCAAAGATTATTTCAAGTAATGTCTTGTCGCTTGAACCGTAATTTGCTATAAGGCCTTTGCTGGCAGCTGCTATTTCAGGGATTACAGCCGGCCTGTTGAGATAGATATCCACAATCGTCGGTACTTTATTCAGCAGCTCCAGAATCTCTTCCTTCTCCTTCCCCTTGAAATCCAGGTCACCGCTTCCGAACATTCTCCCAAGTATCCCGGAGCCTTCGAGGTGCTGTGAAGGGGTCTTCAACCTTATAATTGCAAAATCAGCATCCTCCGGATTTTTTACCACCGTTCCGTAAGCTGAAGCAACCTCCGGATTAAGGTTCTCAATATATATCTTAATTCCTTTTTTAAGAGGAAGAACTGGCTCCTTGTTCATTGTGTCGTTTTTAAGCAAAACTATTGATCTTTTCTGGGCAAGCTCTCCGACAGCCCTGAACCCGGGACGACCTATTGTATTGACTGCATTATCAATATCAACATACGGATCATCGAACAGACCTTGTATAAATTTCATTCTCAGCAATCTTCTGACTGATGTGTCAATCCTGACTTCACTTATCTTTCCTTCTTTAACAAGATTTACAATCAGTTCCGGTACTGTTTCTCCTCCAAACTGGTCAACCCCCGCACTGATCACCTTCTCAACTCTTTCCTCCTCCGAATAATCCTGCATCCCCCATGCTCTGGCAGGCATGATAACCTTACCAAACACTTTCCAGTCTGAAATTACTCCCCAGTCAGTGCAGACAATACCATTGAATTTATATTTATCGCGTAGTAATCCTGTGATTATCTCCCTGTTGAATGCAAATCCGATATCCTCACTTGTCTGACCCGTGGGCACACCATAATAGGGCATTATTTCTGCAGTTCCTGCCTTGAAGGCCGCTTCAAAGGGTATCAGGTGATAATCAAAGTTATTCCCGGGATAAATCTGACCCTTCTGGATCTCGAAATGAGGATCGATCCCTTCTTTCTGTGGTCCGCCACCTGAGAAATGTTTGGTCATACATGCAACGCTATTGACACCAATACTGTCACCCTGGAAACCCCTGATATATGCATAAGCCAGCTTTGCCGACAACTCAGCGTCTTCTCCAAAGGTAGAGTTAATCCTGCCCCACCTTGGTTCAGTTGCAAGGTCAATCTGAGGATGCAATGCTACTCTTATGCCTGCTGCAAGGTATTCCTGTCTTGCAATATTGGCAAACTCAGCTACTGCTAGCGAATCACCTATCGCTGCAAGTCCAAGCGGCTCAGGGAACTGGGAAAAGTCACCTGCTAAAGCCGATGCAAGGGGATTGTCAGAGAAATGATTCCTCGGATCGGTTCCGATAGTAACAGGTATACCAAGTCTTGTTCTCTCAGCAAGCTTCTGTATATTGTTGTTCCATTCTGCCATCTCCTTTTTTCCTGTACCAAAGAGTATGTTAAAGTGGTTGATGTGCTTTATGAATAACATCTTCGATGTCCCGGAAACCATGAAAGAAAAGGGATCCGAAAGTGAAGGTTTTTCCGATACAGATCCGTCTTTATTCATGGAGATCATGCTAAAGAACATGGTTCCTGCTTTGTCTTCAATTGTCATCTGTGAGAGAAGATCATTCACTCTTTCCTGTACCGGTTCCCTTGAATCTTCATAGATATCAAGCTTCCCGTTCTTGTTAAGGTCTCTGAAGATAAAGCCGTCAATAGTAAGGGTTTTTACTTCACCACTCTGAAGTTTTTCGCATTTTTTAATGGCCGTACGGGATGAAATGCTTATTGACAGCCAGCCAACCAGAACAAGCAGGATTATCAATCCTAATAGTCCGCCGATGGTGTACAGCAGAATTTTAAGGAATTTTTTCATAGGTCAGTTAATATTTGAATTTGAGTTTGAAAATAAATATTTTATATCAATTACATGCTTATAGTAATGAACTAACGACCCAAAAAATAAGATTTGGAGTTAAAAAACATTAACAACCAACATTCTTTCTTTTTCATTCTAAGAATCATTAATATATTTATAGCCTCAATTATAGCTCTTGAAAAAATGGAAAACAATTATTCAAAATCTCAGCTAACATTTCTTGTTATTTTACGTCTTTTTATCGGCTGGCATTTCCTTTATGAAGGAATGATAAAAGTCTTGAATCCAAGTTGGTCGGCCAAGGCTTATCTCATGGATTCACAGGGTATCTTCAGTCGTATGTTTATTAATATGTCAGCAAATGCTGGACTAATGAAATATATAGATTTTCTTAATGAGTGGGCACTGGTACTCATAGGTCTCGGCTTGCTTATTGGCTGCTTTGCACGATTATCAAGCATAGGCGGGATGATCTTATTATTTTTTTATACATTATCGCATCCTTCCTTTATAGGAGCTGAGTATATGATTCCAATGGAAGGTTCCTATTTTCTTATCGACAAGAACCTTGTTGAACTTGCAGCTCTTGCTGTAATATTTGTCTTTCCCACTGCCAGGATATTTGGAATCGATATTTTCCTTTACAAAGTATTGCCAAATTCTTTTCGAAAATTCATAATATAAAGCCATGGAAAAAGAACAAAATAAAAATTCTTCAAAAATAGGTCGTCGTGATGTAATAAAGGGGCTGGCGACGGTTCCGTTGCTGGGTGCAGTAGCTTACGGATTTATTAAAACAAGAAAAAGGACTTTTTTAAACCGTGATATATCCGATGTATTTCATATAAGCAGTTCCGATGCAGTATTCCTTCAGCCAAAGGCTGGTGGGAAAAAGCTACGTGTCGGACTTGTAGGTTTTGGTATCCGTGGCAGGCAACTGATGAGAGCTCTCGGATTTGTCGAACCATCAGAAATTGATAGCCTTTTTGAAGCAAAAAAAAACAATCCCGACGATACTCGTCTCGACCTGTTCCGGGAACAGGATGATCTGAATATTGTCATAAATGGCATTTGCGATATTTTTGATGTTTATGGAGAGGCTGCACAGAGAGCAGGTGCCAATGTTAACAGGGAAGGGACAAACGGGAAAATGGGTCCTGTACCAAAACGCTACCGTACATACCAGGAACTTATTGCAGCTGAAGATATTGATGCAATAGTTATTGCAGCACCCGACCATTGGCATGGTACTATCGCTATGGAAGCAGCCAGGAAAGGCAAGCATGTCTATTGTGAAAAACCACTCACATGGACTGTCCCTGAGACCTATCTGCTTCACCAGACTATCAAGGAGACGGGGGTTGTATTCCAGCTAGGCCACCAGGGCCGTCAGACAGGATGCTATCAAAAAGCAGCAGAGATCATTGAGAAAGACCTGCTTGGTCATGTCAATCTTATTGAAGTATGTACAAACCGGAATACACCCAATGGTGCCTGGGTTTATGATATTATTGAGGGCTCCAACCCTCAGACTATCGACTGGAAACAATTTGAAGGCAATAAGGACCGCATAAAGGAGTATACCGAATATATGAAATCACAAGGTCTCGAACGTTATGTGGGACCCGAGGCACGCGATGAGTTCAGTCTTGAACGTTTCTTCCGCTGGCGCTGCTGGTGGGATTATAGTACAGGTCTCTCAGGCGATCTCCTGACACACGAATATGATGCCGTGAACCAGATAATGCATGTGGGAATACCTCATTCCGCTGCTTCATCAGGCGGGGTATATTTCTTCAAGGACGGTCGTACGGTACCTGATGTTCTTCAGACAACATTCGAATGGCCTGACAAAAACCTCTCCATGCTCTACAGTGCTACACTTGCCAGCTCCAGAGATAGGGGCAAAGTATTCATGGGACATGATGCATCAATGGAGGTATCCAATATACTAAGTATTACAGCCGACAGGAATTCTGACCGCTATGCTGAGAAGATCGATAAGGGTATAATACCTACTGACCAACCCTTCTTCACATATGTTCCCGGACAAAGCAAGGTTGATGCAGTCACCTCAGCTACAGAGCTTTATTTTGCACAGCGCGGACTTCTTTATACATATGTGAACGGTAAACGATACGATACTACTCATCTTCATCTGAGGGAATGGCTCGAATGTATCCGCCAGGGACAGACCACTTCTTGTAATATCGATCGTGCTTTCGAGGAGGCAATGACTGCTCATATGGGAACAAGGGCATACCTTGAAGGCCGAACAATGTACTGGGATAAAGATAAAAAGGAGATTGTCAGGGGCGAAAAAGCATGAATATTCCTCGCTGCACTCAGAATGACAGTGCAAACATTGATACACTGCTGAATTTTTCTGTATATCTTTTGCTCCTGCTTAACTGATAAAATCACAACACATGAAAAAGATTCTCAACTTTTATTTTACTGCATTTCTTATGGTGGCCGTAGTCTTTCTTACATCCTGCGGACCCTCCGGGAAACATCTCGGTATAGCCACTTATTCTGTTAAAGGGATTGAATCTGATATTGAAGGTTCCTTCCAGGCACTCGCAGATGATGGTTATGTTGTAATGGAAATTTCTAATTATAATGCAGCTGATGGTACAGTGGCCGGTTATAAACCCGCCGAATATGCTGCATTGGCTGAAAAATACGGAATTGACATTATTTCAAGCCATACAAGTGCCGGAGTTAATGTTCAAGACCCTGAAGGAACCCTGGCTGCCTGGGGGAAGATTTTTGATGACCATAAAACAATGGGCTCCAAATATGTTATTCTTCCTATGAATTTCTGGTCTAATAATGTCGAAGGATTGGAAGCTGAATGTGCTCTTATGAACAAGATAGGTGAAGAAGCAAATAAGAGAGGTCTTAAATTCGGTTATCATAATCACAGTATTGAATTCGCTGTTGTTCCCGGTACTGACCAGATGTATGAGGATTTTCTTATAGCAAATACTGATCCCGACAAGGTACTCTTCGAGATGGATGTATACTGGACAACGTTTGGCGACCAGGACCCTGTTGCTTACCTGCAAAAATATCCCGACCGTATAAAGGTTCTCCATATAAAAGATGATTATGTAATCGGAGAAAGTGGTAAAATTGATTATAAAGCCATCTTTGATCAGTTTTACAAGAATGGCAATAAGGATTGGTTTGTTGAAATTGAGGAAAAAATGACACCGGAACAAATGGCTCAGACCAAAGCAATGATGGATATGCTGAAAAATATGATGCTCAATGGGGGAGGTAATCCATTCGCTCGCCGCTCACAACAGCAACAGGGTGACGAGCCTGACCGAGAAGGCCCACCTCCACAGGAAAGAGAAGCCCGCCAGGACTCCACACCACCAATGCCAGGTTTTGGTCGCCAGGACCCGGAAGTTGTGGCTCAGAAGCTTAAGGAATCACTTGAAGCCTGCAAGCTGAGCGCTGAATATCTGAAAAATGCTGATTTTGTGAAATAACCATAAGGTCGTAAAAACCTTTTTAACTGCGAAGGGCGCAAAGTAAACGCAAAGTTATATTTCGGTAGCATATTTCTCTGCGAACTTTGCGGTTTTTCTTCTACAGTCAATTACAGCTCAGAAACTGTACTTCATCCTGAACATGAACATATCGTAATCCTTCATGTTAGCGAAGAGGTTATCGCCTTTACCATCAAAGATAGCTGCAGATAATGTCAACTCAACATCCGGTGTGGCTGTATAAGTTATCTGTGGGAGATATGCAACGGTATAACTGTCTTTTATGTTTTTCCAGTCTGTAACAATTAATGCACCGCTTACAGGTGCCAATTTCAGCTTCTGGTTGAAAATGCTCTTCTCATAACGCAAAAAGAAATAATCATTCAGGCTTTCTGCTCCTTTTTCATGAAAGAAGCCATGGAGATACTGAAGATTAAGATAAGATCCATCCCTGAAATTGTAATCACCTCCCACTATAAATTTAATATATGGATTATCGACTATCGTTGAATCAATAGTAACCGGTACCGGAGACATTGGATACAGTGCTGACAGATCGTTTGTCATTATTACATCCCCATCAGGTATAAATAAGGCTGCCTCTCCCCATAATCCGATACCGGCAATGCCGGTAACAAAATCTGTACTCACAATATGAGTACGCATGAATGAGAGCTGTGAATTGATATTTACACCGCCAAAAAGGTCAACAGGCATAAAGGTGTTTCTGGTCGTAACAGGCAGACCATCGTGACCCCAGACATAACTCAGGGAGAAATCTATTCCTTTGATAAAACCTTTTAATCTGAATCCGGCGCTGCTTTCCCTTAAGTTGAATTCCGGCATCATCAGGGTGTCAGAAAATCCCTTTAAGGTCATCCCATCAGGTAAGGTCATAGCTGGATTCAGAGCACTGGAAAACATCCCCACAGGCAAATTTGCCGGCTGGAAAAAAGGCATGTAAACACCCTGGATTGAAAAATCATTGTTCAGATAATAATTTGCGCTTATTGCATCCGAGCCCCTTCGACGACCAAAATCAAGGACATCCTCCATATCAAGCGGATTAAGATTGCTTGCAGGGTTTATCTTATCTGCCTTGCCCCAGACAATAAGCTGGCGGCCTATTGTTAAATCAAGGTTCTTAAAAAGAAATCCAAACAACTGAATTTTTGCTTCCCTTATTTCAATATTTATGGGATCAACAATTCCCTTGTTATATAGATCGGAAGATGATGATATATCAGGTAAACCAATATTGCGGATCCATAGTTCACTGTAGAATTTTGAATTGCCTGTTATTCTCTTGTCAGTCTTTAAAGTCAGGCGATTCTCATTCCAGGCCCAGCTGTGACTGCCTTTAAACAGGAATCTATCATCGGTGGTCAGTTCTCCTGAAATCTTCAGCTTGTTTTCATCAGTATCCTGTGCTTTTATGATACCTGAAACTGCACAAAAAATTATAATTAAAATATTTATTCGTTTCATGATCCTGGTATTTATTGCTTCAGTCTTCTGACGGTAAAGTCATCATCGGTCAGACCTGTATCATAATTTATATCCGACATTTGCATGATTGTCTTGCGACCGGTTTTAATATTTGTCATTTCCACTTTTGATGAATTCCAGTATTTTCCGACTTTCTCAAATGTATAATCTGCCGTTTTCACTTTATTATTACCCCTGTCATAAAATTCCATTGTTTCAGGATAATACTCTGTTTTATTGACACCTGCTATGATCTTTGAATAATCAGACATCGTCTTTGGTGTCAATTCGAGCGTATAAACATCATTTTCCGTACTGATCAGTTTCGGGGTGTATTTGTCTGAGTAGGACTTTGACTCCATGTCATCATAGGAAAAATCCGTCCCGGCAAAATTCTGGTTCTTTGCACTTGAGGCGATTCGTCTTTCTCTTCCATAGGCCGGCAAATAGAGATACATGATGTCATCCGGCAGAGAAAGAACTGCAATTCCGGCCTGTGAAGCCGGTGATGTAAAACGGAACATCCGCATATCAGTCCCTTTTTGCTGTAAGGTAGCTTCCCGTTCCTCCTGTTTTCCGTTTTTATCAATCATAGTAACTTTCATATTTCCTGTCATATCCTTTGGTGAAAACATCACCACATCCATTTTCTGCAGGATGGTAGCTGCATCCTGTGACCAGGCAGACAGAATACCTGCCGTTAATACCAATTGTATTACAAGTGTTTTTTTAATTATAGTTTTCATGGCAATATGTTTTGATTTATTATTAGAGTTTTGTTTTTCTTCTCCTTGATAATATCAATAATACAGGCAATAAGGTTAGAGACCCTATACTTGAAACGAGCATACTTATTGCAATTAACAGACCAAAGTGCTGAAATGGTACCATCTGGCAAAACAACAGGACAAGAAAGCCTCCTGCCACTGAGGCGGCATTAACTATCACTGCCTTTCCGCTTATTATCAATGTGCTTTCCAGCGCCTTTTCAGCATCTCCGTATTCTTTCAGGTGATTATTGAAACCCGAAATAACATGTATGGAATAATCGATACCTATACCCAGGGCAATACTTCCAACCAGTACCGTTGCTATATCGAGAGGTATTCCTGTTGCTCCCATAAATCCCAATAATATAAGTATAGTGGCTATTATGGGTATGGTTGCAAAAATCCCTTTTGAAAGTGACTTCATTATTAGACCGACAATTATCAGGACCAGGATGATTGCAATTATAAGACTGCTGTACTGGCTTTTTATCAGACTGCTGTTGAGTTTGTAATATATTGACGGTATCCCCGTGAACTCAATCCGGCAGTTATCAGATGAATTTTCACTGATATACTTGTCCATTAAGGTTGTGAAGCTGTCAATCTCCTCTGTTTCAATCGAAGCAAACTTCGACTGGATAATTCCCTTGTCAAGATCATCTGAAACAAGTTGAGACATTATATCCTGACCGTCAAGAAGAAACCATAACTGTTCGATCTTTGCTTTCTCGTCGGGTATTGTTTCCCCTTCGCCCATTGCATCGTTCATTTGTTCTACAAGATCAGCAACTGACTGGACAACAGATATATTTGGATCCTCTTTCATGAATTTTTCGGTTTGAATCATCAGCTTCAGTACCTCAGGTGACTGTACATCTCCTTCGAACACAACATATATCGGCAGGGATCCCCCGAACTTCTGCTGCATTATGTTCTCCGTAATTCTTGTAGGATTGTCTTTTTTGAAATAAGAGGTAATATCCACACTGGTTTTGATCATCAGGATACCACCTATACTTAATAATAACAGCAGGCTCCAAATAGCAAATGTGTACCAGGGGTGCCTGATAACCATGCTCGTCAACGGCTTAATTATAAAACTGCTAAGAATATTTTTCCCGTTCTTTTTCTTAGGTTCTGGTCTTTTCCCATTGATTGAAAATGCTGAAATCAATGCCGGAACAAAGAATATTGACAACAGCAGGGCAAAAAATGTTCCTGTTGCAGTAAAGATTCCGAACTCCTTTATCATCTGCAGATATGATCCGAAAACAAATGAAATGAAACCCACTATGGTTGTGAGCGAAGCAAGTATGACAGGTATGGTAGTATATGTCAGTGCTGCAAGGATTGCCTGCTTATTGCCAATAGACCGGTTATATTCAAAGCTGTTTACTACATGTATTGTATATGCAGAACCAACAGCCAGTAATACAACAGGCATGTAACTTGATGAAATTGTCAGGTCAAATCCCAGGGCAGCCATTAAACCCAATGTCCATATAACACTTATACCGGCAGTAACAATCGGTAATACAACTCCGCGAAATGAATTGAAACTCAGGAGCAGAAACAGGGCAATAATAATTAAAGTAACCGGCAACAGCCAGAAAATATCCGACAGGATGAGATTTGTAACATCGTTTAGTAAAAACGGCAATCCGCCGTAATAGACCGATTCAGGCAGATCCATCCCTTCGATCTTTGCTTTTATCTCCTGGGCAACAGCCTGCTTATCTGCATCATGAAGAAGGTTGAATATTATTACAGTCGCTGTTCCGTCATCCGAGACTATAACCCCCCTGTACAAATCTTTTGACAGCACATAGTTTCTCAAAGAATCCAGTTCATCCTTTTCTGCCGGCAGATTATATTCATCCACCAGTTGTCCGATCTCAATTCCCCATTCAGAGCTTTTAATATCGAGGATATCGGTTATACTGGTTACAGTAGAGACACCTATTGTGTATTTAATACTGTCCGTTACCTGCTTGACATGTTCTATTACATTGGCAGTAAAAATATTATCGGTTCCCAGTACGATCATCCCTATCTCATTACCCCCGAACTCGACACCTACACTTTGATACAACCGGGCAGTTGGATCATTATCATTTAATGAATTTATTACATCTGAATTAATTGATATATTCCTGATCTGGTAACCCAGAAAAATGGTTATTACTAATACACCTGATATTATTAACCATTTAAATTTTACAATTGTTTGCGCAAGTTTTTCCATAAATACATATTGACTATTATTGTTTTTTAGTCAACACAAAGAAAAACAATATTATTTGACCATACAAGTTTTATAGTCAGTTCTTATGCAAATTTTTTAAGACTTTTTTCCGGATCTCAAGCTGTTAAGCACCATCGTTGCCATCTCGTCTATTGTATCTTCAAATTCGGAATATTTATTCTGCAGAAAAAGCGGAAATTCTATACTGTTGAGCAGCATAATCATAATATTGACATTGGTTCCTACATTTTTTACGTCAAGATAACCCTCTTTTTTTCCCCTGGTCATTATTTTGGTAAGCTGTTTACGTTCATAGGCTGTAAAATCATCACGTACATCTTTTACAAAATCATACTTCTCAAAGAAATCAGCTTTCAGTGTTTCATGATAGTTAACTGCCGTACTTAAAAGTTTCAAGCGGACGAGGATATATGTCTTTAACATTGTCAGTGAGTCTTCAAGACCTTCGGTGATCCTGCTTAATTCCATTTTTACATTATTCAGTTCCTGCCTCAGCACCTCATTAAAAAGATCTTCCTTACTTTTGAAATAATAATACAGGATACCCTTGGCCTTATGAATATGCCTGGCAATTTCATCCATTGTTGTCTTATGGAAGCCATACTTTGAGAAATGCAATGTGGCAGATCTTACTATCAGTTCTTTAACATCTTCTCCTGACATAATATTTGACCCTTTCCATTTAATAGTCAAAAATAAAGAATTATTTCAACCTGATATTATCTCTGATACAATTTATTCATTGAATATCAAGTAAAACAAGGCTCCATCAGTTCCTGTTCCTTTTTCGGAATACCAATGGCAGAAGCATAGGTCTTCCATCGTTTGGTTACAGCTTTTACCTGATTGATTATCTCATCCATGTCATTTGTTTTCAGCATAAAATATTCTCCCACACTTTTTGCAAGCTCAAGATCAAGGGAATTATCATCCATATCAATATTAAGTGCCAGTCCGCTCTTATCCAGGGAAGGATTAACATCAAAAGCCGGCGATAAGCACCAGCCTTTTTCAGAAAGCAGGAAGCCATGGTTCCGCAGATGGTCATCAGTATTTGAAATAGCTATATTGAATACTATTCTTCTCCATAATTGCTGCAGGTCATCCCTGTTGTATGCTCCTGAAAATTTTAAAAACTCGGCTATCTCAAGGTAACTCGCTCTTGAATCTCTCAGGTTTTCTTCTGAATTGCCGGTCATTGTCATTGCCGATGCATAATGAATGCGCTTATCTCCTGCCCTGTCGAATCTTTTTGTAAGAAAAGTATTATGCCGGCCTGAAATTTTTGATATCTGCGAAGCTGACATATTTATCCCTGCTTTAGCAGCCATCTTGTAAGCAAGCAGTTCCCACGCTGCTTTATCAACAGTATCACTTCTTGACGGAAACTTGGCAATCCACAGTTCCTTTGACCTGTCGAGAAAATTTGCCTTTGGGCGTGCACCTCCAAGAGAAGATCCGGGAGCCAGTAATAATATCAGCCATTCTCTCACCTTCTCTTCATCAGCTTCATCTGATTCAATTATATCAACAGCATTTTGCAGTTCTCCCAGCGATGTCCATGGGGGAACACTTGTCTCTGAGGCAATATCCAGGAATGGTCCGTCAGGATCTGTCTTAAATCTCAGTGCTCCCATTCTGCTCTCATCAAATACACCGAGAAGAAAATCGATGTCATGCAATTTTCTCGCATTTCTCTCTTCCTCCCTGGCCTTCTGCGTTTCTCTTCTCTGCATAAGTGTGCGTCCCCAGGAATCAGGCATGGAATCGAGGAACATTCCGAAATTTTCCTTATCAACAGGGTACTGCTGACCTGTAAACCATCCCAGGTCCGGATCCAAAAGTATTTGTTCCACAGATGACATCCAATCTTTATCATACTCAAAACTGAATGATTTCCTCCCTTTTCCGATATGAGCTGATAATATCCCGATACATTTCGGATTAGTCATTCCAGACCAATGTGCGTAAACCCATATGTCAAGTTTGGTCTTGTCCATATCATTTCCCCCCTAATAATTTAAGATCCTGTAATTTTCTTCCCAGGACATCATCAGTTGCAAGTTCCAGAAAATCATCCTGCAATCCCAGGACACACAATACATTAAAATAGGCTCCGATTACAACCCTTGGACTTCCTTTTTCTATCCTGTAGAGTGTTGTACGGTCAATCCCTGCTCTTTCTGCTACCTGGATTGTTGTAAAATGCCTCCTTTTTCTTGCCAGCTTAATGTTTTCACCAACACGTTCAAGTATTTTCTGGTGCCGCGGAAAAAGTATTTGTTTCTTTGTCTTCATTATTATTGTTGATTATTATCAACAAATATAAGTATTATGTTGTTACTATGCAACATATCTGGTATTTATATATTTTTTTGTATATGTATATGTTAAACAAGTTACCTCTCAGTATTTGAATCCGGCAATAAATACTTCGGAATTTATTGTTTCAATTTCCAAATACGTCCTTTCTTTGCACAATCAAAATCTAAACATCATACTGATGATTAGCTAAAAATTATTTTACAAATCCGCAAGGGCAATTTTAATTATCCTTTTATCAGGATATACATTTCTTGCCTTCGCACAGGAAGAAGAAGACACAAAGGTACCGATGCATCCCGGAGGTAATATTTCTGTTACCAACAATGGTATTTCCATTATCCCGAATTTATCTCTGGGGAAACCTGCAGTCAATTTTGAACTGGCTGTTGGAAAGAAAAAACTTAGTTTCGAACCTCAGATCAGGTTTGCACTTGAAGGAAAACCATGGTCCTTCGTTTTCTGGTGGAGATATAAAATAGTTGAATCAGAAAAGTTCAGATTGAATATAGGGGCTCACCCGGCACTTTCGTTCAGGAATAATACTTATCTGGTCGATGGTGTAGAGGAAGATGTAATGATAGTACATCGCTACCTGGCTGCCGAGATCGCTCCTACTTATTATTTTACGAAAAATATAAATATCGGCCTATATTACCTGAACGGACACGGACTCGACAAGGGTTCAATAAAATATTCCCATTTTATTGCCCTGAGAGCAGGTTTTACCAACATAAAACTTAGTGACCAGTTTTATCTGAGGCTGAATCCGCAGGTTTATTATCTGCGTATTGAAAATACAGATGGATACTACTTCTCAGGATCAATGTCTCTGGCAAAGAAAGATTTCCCGGTTTCTGTTTCAGCTATGGTCAATAATCCAATTCATACAGACATTGCAGCCGGAAATAAACTCCTCTGGAATGTAAGTCTGATTTACACTTTCAGCAACAATTATGATAAAAGATGATATGTAAGAAATAAATGAAGCTGCATCACATAAAAATACGGAGTAATCATTATCCTGACAATACATACAGGCTGATTAACCGATAATAGTGTACCTTTGGAATTTTTGCTATTTTCGAAAAGTTGTATTTACTAAAATTAGAAATGATGAAAACAAGACATAATAAGTTGTATATCACGGTATTTGTTTTATTAGTAAGCTTAATAAATGTATATGCACAGGACTGGCCCCAGTATCTCGGTCCGAACCGGAACAGTACATCAATTCAGAAAGGTTTACTACGTTCCTGGCCACAAAACGGGCCGGAGGTTTTATGGACTGTTGATGTGGGTCCCGGTTATGGCGGACCTGTCATCAAAGATGGCAAGGTATATTTACTTGACAGGGATGATCAGGTTGGTGATAAGATGAGATGCTTTGATTTTTCCAGTGGGAAAGAACTCTGGAGTTATAGTTATGATGCTCCCGGATCTGTTATGTATCCGGGCTCACGCAGTGTTCCGGCAATAGACGGGAATCGTATCTATTCCTGCGGCCACAACGGTGACCTGTATTGCATAGATATCAATACTCACAAACCCGTCTGGAATAAGAACGTCTGGAAGGATTTTGGCGGCGGCCAGGTTCCCAGGTGGGCAATTACCCAGTGTCCGCTGGTTTATGGTGATTTACTTATTGTTGCTTCGCAGGCGCCGGAGGCAGGAGTTGTAGCTTATGATAAGCTCACAGGGAATGTTAAATGGAAAACACCTTCTCTTGGTGCGGTCGGATATGTAAGTCCGGCAATAGTAAAAATAAGCGGAAAGGATCATGTTATAATGATAACCGCTGCGTCAGGCAGGGGACAAGATGCCAGCGGTGGTAAAGTTGTCGGAATTGATCCTCTTAGCGGAAAAATTCTCTGGGAATTTGGTAATTGGAATTGCATTATACCGGTCCCCAGTGCTTATGATGCCGGGGAAAACAGGGTACTTATTGTAGGCGGGTATAATGCCGGTGCTGCAATGATAAAAGTAGATAAGAAATCAGATGGCAGTTATGGTGTTACGGAACTTTATAAAAATCCTGATTTCGGAGATCATACAAAACCGCCAATACTGGTTAACAGATATTTTTATGCCCAATACTCTACGAATGAGAGACGGGACGGTTTGGTTTGTATGAGCATGGATGGCAAGGTAATGTGGAAAACAATGCGTTCACCTTCTTTTGATAAAGGCAGTATGATCCTTGTTGACGGGCTGATACTGGCAACAGACGGTAATAAAACCCTATACCTTATAGAACCTGACCCATCAGGATTCAAACCGCTCGCATCAGCAGAGTTGCTGAATCCCGGTCAGAACTGGGCTCCTGTTGCACTCGTTGACGGAAAGCTCCTGATACGGGATCAAAGCCGGATGATGTGTGTTAAAGTTGCAAAATAAAAAACCTATGCACTTTTTAAAGACGTCGGAGACGTCAAACTCCAATGTCCATGGTTACATCCATGGTTATAGCAGTATACATTATTGCAACACCAGCGGTGTTGAAGAAAGTCAAATGAACAAATATTCTTCTCTAAAGTCAATATCATTCTCTTTTAACATATTAATCAACTCTTCTTTATAAGAGACTTTTTTATGATGCTCCTTCTGATTTAACACATAGTTTATCAATGACTTTTTACTTGAGATATGATATGTAAAACCACTATAACCTACCTGCCATCCATTAAAATACGGAAACAAAAAAA
>CAZDOM010000056.1:0-2687 GCA_964507015.1 uncultured Rikenellaceae bacterium
GGCAAATGAGCAAAAAGCATTGGCGGACTCAAGTGCTAATGTGGCCAAACTAAATGAAGCAGAAGCTATTGCACAAAAAGCATTTGCCCTAACCGAGCAGGCCAGAGCCGAGTTGAATGCTAAGGAAGCAAAAAGACAGGAACAGTTTGCTCTTGTACAATCAGATTCTGCAGTGAAAGCAAGCCTACGAGCTGATGAGAATGCCCGCAGGGCAAATATACAAAGAGAAGAAGCCTTACGGTTGAGAATGCTTTCTATCGGTAAATCAATGTCAATTAAATCATTACAGGTGACAGGACAGCAGGATCTTCAAACTCTTCTGGCATACCAGGCATTCCTGTTCAATAAAAATAATAAAGGTCTTGAAAATGACGCGGATATTTACACAGGTCTTTATAATGTAGCAAAACAGTACGGTAATGTTAACTATAAAATCTTTAAAGGACATAACAGCGGAATAAAAAGCATTGCTTATGTTCCCGGTAAGAATGAATTTTATACCTCGGATTATGACGGCCAGGTACTTAAATGGAATACGGATGGCAAAGAGCAGACATACCAGGTTATTTATTCCGATGCTAATATTGTGGAAGTACTTGCGGTTAGCCCGGATGCTTCATGGCTGGCTTGCGGAAGCGGCAGTTCTTCAATACGTATGATACCGCTGCAGGGAAATAGCACACAGTATGAACTGAAGGGTCATACAGGTAAAATAAAATCACTGGTCTTTTCGTATGATGGTGATTACCTCTACTCTGCCTCACTCGATGGAAAAGTACTTAAGTGGGATCTGGCTGCCAGAACAAGTCAGGATGTGACTACCGGAGCAATGAAGATAACATCTATCGATATATCATCTAACGGACACTATCTTGCAGGTATAAACAGTAATGGGAATGTAATTATCTGGGATCCTGAAAATAAATCCGAGAATTTCAGAATCGAGACCTCCGGTAAAAATATAAAGGTCATACGCTTCAAACCTGATGAAAATATTCTGGCAATTGGTGATATAAACGGAAATCTTGAATTGTGGGATATTGTTGCCCGTAAGAAAATCTCTGAAGTAAATGCTCATACTGCACAGATAAATGATATTCGTTTTAACCCGATACTTAACCAGATGGCCACGGCAAGTAATGATAAATCAGTTAAGATATTCAATAATATTGCCGATCTTACTGAGCCTCCGATAACATTAAGTGATAATGAGGGATTTGTTCTGGTAATACAATTCAGCTCAAATGGTCAGCTTATAGTTTCAGGAACTTATGATGACACACAAAATCTTGTTGGCCGTCCATCTCATGTGAAATATATGGTTGATAATATTTGTGATCTTGTAACCAGAAATATGACCCAGGAGGAATGGAATACATATGTTGCAAGGGATATTCCTCTTGAACAGACATGTAAGGAGAAATCGTATAATATTAAAGTTAATGAAATCAGATAAAGATATCATTAGATGAAGAACAGATATTCATATCCGGTTATTTGCAGTACATTTTTGATGGTAATTTTTGGATTCATGCCACTGATTCTGTTTTCACAGGAAACGACTACTTGTGCAGAAAATTTGAAAGATGCACAGACTCTCTTTGATAACGGGCAGGTGGAGCAAGTCCCCGGAATGCTTTCAGAATGTCTTAAATCAGGATTTAACAGGGAAGAGGAGCTTACAGCTTATAAGCTTATTATACAGACGTATCTTTTCGAGGACAAAAATAATCAGGCTGACTCAGCCATGCTTGCATTCCTGAAAAAAAATCCGGAATATGAATTGAGTCCGACAGACCATTCAAGCTTTGTTCATCTGTATAATAATTTCAGTATAAAACCTGTAGTCCAGCTGGTCATACATCTTGGTATAAATCTCCCTTTCCTTACTTTTATTGATCAGCATTCGCTTGCGGGAGATGCTGAGACATCTTCTAAATATACAACAGAAGCGATAAATCTGTTTGCCTCTCTTGAAGCGAAATTCACCATAAGTTCTAAGCTCGAGCTGAACATTGAAGGAGGCTATTCTCAGTTGTCCTTTACAAACGAGGAAAATTTCCTGCAATTCGGGATTGTTAACTACAGTGAAGTCCAGAGCAGGATTGAAATCCCTGTTACCATGACATATAATTTTGTGAACTTCGGAAAGTTTACAGCCTATGCCCGCGTTGGTGCCGGTACTGCTTTTGATATTTCTGCAACTGCAAAGGACATTTCATTTACCAATAGCGGCAAAATATATTTTCCAGATTCAAAAAGTCCGGAAATTTCAAGGAAAAACTCCCGTATAAAAATGGATATTTTCGGTCAGGTAGGCGGAGGAATAAAGCTTAAAATACCAAGGGGCTACCTGAGCTTTGAAGCAAGAGCTAATGTGGGCATATACAACCAGGTCCTTAACGGAGGAGATTCAGCCACGCAGCTTGAAGGATATTATTATGAAGATGATGACTTCAATATGAATGATGTGAATTTCAGTTTTGGATACACTCTGATTTTCTATAAACCATCGAAAAGAAATTAACCAAAGATGAAAGGAAAGATTTTATTTGCGGTAATAATTATATTGCTTACCTCATGTGAAAAGGGAGAAACCGATGATACCATCCTTAAGTTTTACAGCAAAGCTTATAAAGATACGGGTAACAGTGTCGCAGTAAGCAAGGATCAGGAGGGGAACGATC
>CAZDOM010000056.1:2697-4296 GCA_964507015.1 uncultured Rikenellaceae bacterium
TATTATATTTGTGGCCAGTTCACTGATACACTGTCAAACAATCCTAAAAAGAAAGCCGGAGTTCTTAAAGTCGGACCCGATGGAAATATGATAGGTACTGCCAGGACTTTTGGAGATACCGAAGGTTCAGCTTCTAAGGTAATTGTACTTGATAATGGTGATGTTGTTTGCACCGGATACATTCTTGACAGTGACACCTACGACAAGGATCTGTTCGTTTGGCATCTTACTGCTGATATGTCAACTGTAAATTCGGAAATTTACGATAATGAAGTTAATCAATATGGAGTTGATATTCTGAAAACATCGGAAGGATTTCTTGTACTGGCAACTACCGATGCAAAGAGAGAACCTTCGGGGGACGTAACAGGTAACCCGGCCGGCAAGAAAGATATTTTGCTGATGAGAATAGATAATGATCTTATACCACTTGCTATGATACCTGCTCAGGGATTTAACGGGAATGATGAAGGAGTTGCAGTAAAAGCAGACCGGAACAAGGGTTTTATTGTAGTTGGAACCACTGACAGGTCAGATCTTTCATCAGGACAATCAGGGACTAATATTATTATTCTCAGGTTAAACACTGACGGAAGTATCACACAACCAAGGATAGTGGGTAAAACAGGTAATGAGGCAGCATCTGATTTTGAAGTATTAAGTGACGGATATCTTATAACAGGTACAAAAATTAATGAAAATAACATCCTGCAGGGATATGTATGGAAAATGCCTTTCGACATTTACAATGATCCTGATTTTGAAGATTACATAGACCTTTTATATCAGGGAGCCTCTTCCACTCCCTATTCTATAAAAGCAATGTGCAGATACCGGTCAAATTCGTTTCTTCTTGCAGGTCAGTATGGTACGGGTCTCTCAGCCAGGTTGCTTGTATTCTCGGTTGATGCCTATGGTACTACGGTTGCCGGCTGCGAAAAGATCACCGGCGGAACAGGAACGCAGATTGCAAATGATGTTGTTTCCGATGGATCAGAAAATATCATTACAGTAGGAAGCAATAGCTATGAGGATAATTCAATGATATGCTTTCTGAAATTCAGATTTTAGAAATGCAACCAAGAGAGTCATTAAATGGACTAACAAGAAAAAGAATGACAATGAATAGATCTATTATATTATTGATTTTATTGCTGTCATTATTTGGAGGGAAAGCAGTAAGCCAGACATGTAACTTGACCTCTGGAACGGCAGATCAGACCGTATGTATCGGTACGGCAATAACAGATATTACATATTCTTTAACTGACGCTACTGGAGCAGTCGTTACAGGATTGCCTGCAGGATTATCATACAATTTTACATCTCCGGATGTTACAATTAGTGGTACTCCTACAGAAACCGGTACATTCCCCTATAGTGTTACTTTACAGCATGCGACTACCCCATGCACCTCTAACGGCACCATTACTGTTGATCCCATGCTTTCCGTAAGTGTTTCAATAAATGCAAGTGCCAATCCTGTATGTGACGGAACATTGGTGACATTTACAGCCACGCCTGTAAATGGAGGGACCCCATCGTATCAATGGTATGTCAACTCAGGTCCGGTAGGGTCTGATAGTCCGACTTATGCAT
>CAZDOM010000056.1:4396-19703 GCA_964507015.1 uncultured Rikenellaceae bacterium
AACTCAGGTCCGGTAGGGTCTGATAGTCCGACTTATGCATATACACCCTCTGATGGCGACCAGGTATATGTGATAATGACTTCCAGTGAGACATGTACCAGCGGGAATCCGGCCACTGCGACTACAATTACCATGACAGTCAATCCAATCCTGTCGGTAAGCGTCTCAATTGGAGCATCGGCCAATCCTGTATGTGACGGGATATCGGTGACATTTACAGCAACACCTGTCAATGGAGGAACCCCATCGTATAAATGGTATGTAAACTCAAGTCCGGTAGGGTCTAATAGTCCGACTTATGCATATACACCAGCTGATGAGGACCAGGTATTTGTAGAAATGACTTCCAGTGAGACATGTACCAGCGGGAGTCCTGCCAATTCGAATACAATTACAATGACAGTTAATCCCCTGCTGCCGGTAGGTGTTTCTATAATTGCTTCTGATAATAATATATGTACCGGAACCGGTGTAACATTTACTGCCACACCTGTGAACGGGGGAATTACCCCGTTATATCAGTGGTATGTGGATTCAAATCCTGTAGGTCCGAACAATTCCGCTTACACCTATAATCCTGCAAATAATGATGAAGTGACAGTTATCCTTACATCAAGCGAGACTTGTACCAGTGGCAATCCTGCGGCATCAAATGCCATTAACATGACAGTATATTCATCACCTCCTGCCAAACCAGGAACTATTGCAGGAAGTTCAGATGTGTGCCAGGGCCAGACAGGGGTGGTCTATTCCATTGCAGAAGTTGCAAATGCATTATCTTATAACTGGACAACCGGAACCGGGGCTACTGTTTTTTCAGGTCAGGGAACAACTGACGCAGTTATTGATTTTGATGCGGGAGCGTCCAGTCTCAGTATTTATGTCAGTTCAGTTAACACTTGCGGCTCTAGTGCCAACAAGTCAAAATCTATTAATGTTCACACAACACCTACTGCTACGATTGATGTAGATGGTCTGTCCGAGAAAACTGTCTGCCAGAATGCTGCTTCCCCGCAGATTGTTTTTCATAATCCTCAATCACCAACCGACATTGTCGTAACATATAATATAAACGGAACAAATCAGACAACTATTATTCTTACATCCAGTACGGCAAGTATATCTGCTCCAACAAGTACTTCCGGAACATATATCTATACCTTGGTAAGCGTTAAATATAGATATGGTACCGAATGTTCAACTAATATTACGGGTACTGCAACTGTAAATGTAACACCGACTGTCGGAACCCCGACTCCCATTACAGTATCGGGAGGAAGTGATCCCGCCTGCCAGCTTACAAACGGAACTACCACTACAACTTACTCAACAACTGCTACCAACAGTACAGGATTTAACTGGTCATTAAGCACAGGAACGGCGGGATCCATTAATCCATCCACAGGAGTTATGACCTGGACGAATGGCTTTTCAGGCAACGTTGATATCAGGGTAACAGCCAATGGTTGCGGAGGACCTTCATCGCAGGTGTTAAGACCGGTTAACGTAACCCCTACAGTAGGTACACCAACACCGATAACAGTATCAGGAGGGACCGAACCGGCTTGCCAGCTCACCGACGGAGCTACAACCACTACCTATTCTACCAGTGCGACAAACAGCACGGGTTTTAACTGGTCGCTGAGCAACTCTGCGGCCGGTTTAATAAACCCGACAACCGGAGTTATGACCTGGGCTGATGGCTTCTCAGGCAGTGTCAATATTCAGGTAACTGCCAATGGCTGTAACGGACCATCTTCACAGGTAATCAGAACGGTAAACATAACACCGGCAGTAGGTAACCCTACTCCTATAATCGTATCGGCCGGATTTGAACCAACATGCCAGCTTACAAACGGAACTACAACTACAACCTATGCAACAACTGCAACCAATAGTACTGGTTTTAACTGGTCGCTATCAAATGTTTCAGCCGGAGCAATAAATCCTGTTACCGGTGTTATGACGTGGGCAGATGGCTTCTCGGGAAGTGTTAATATCCAGGTTTATGCAATAGGTTGCACTGGTGATTCCCCGCCAATAACCAGAACAGTTAATATAACTCCGACTGTTGGAACACCGACTCCCATTACTGTATCGGGCGGCAGCGATCCAACGTGCCAGCTTACCAGCGGAACAACAATGACGATTTATTCCACAACAGCAACAAACAGTACAGGTTTTAACTGGTCGTTGAGCAATGGTGCAGCAGGTTCTATCGATCCCACATCAGGTTTGATGACATGGGTGAACGGCTTCTCCGGAGACGTGGATATAAGGGTTACAGCCAATGGTTGCAACGAACCTTCTTCACAGGTAATACGAACAGTGACGGTGAATCCTCTTCCTGTTGTGACAATAACAGGAGCTGCAACACCGCGTATTACTTCTTCAGGGAATATTTATGAGACACAGGCCGGTATGTCGGGATATACATGGTCTGTTTCCGGAGGAGGCTCCGGAACCTCAACGATCAATACTATTCCAGTTACCTGGAATACGACAGGAGGCCAGACAGTAAGTGTGAACTATATCGACACCCATGGTTGTACTGCAATAAGTCCGACTATATATAATGTTAATGTAAAACCAATACCTGTTGCATCTAATGCTCAAATAAGCGGATATCCTGGCGCAGGGAATACTCTGACAGGAACATACACTTATGTTGATGGAAGCAGTGGAACTGATAACAGCACATTCAGATGGCTCAGGAACGGAACAGATCCGATAGCTTCAGCAGTGAATACCACTTATGTCCCTACCATGGACGACATAAATAAGACGCTTACCTTCGAAGTAACACCGGTATCTTCAGTTGGTCCTCCATATTCTGGAGGTTTCATAACCAGTTCACCGACTGAACCTGTTGAGGATCTTACGGGTGTTCCGGTTGCAGATGAAGTATGTATTGAAGGTATAAGAGCTCTAGAATATACAATAAGTGGAGAATATCGATACACATTTACCAAGCCTGAAGGGGTTTCAAAATACCGATGGTTAAGAAGAGATACTGCTTCCGGAATAGATGTTGTTATAGATACTGTTAACCAATATACCCTGAAGGAGGATGATATTGACGATACCAAGGATATTATTTTTGAAGTAACACCGGTTTCATCCAACCTTACTCCAATTGAAGGAGTCCCTGTTCAAAGCAGACCTCTGGCAAAATTACTACTGCCTAAAACCGAATACAGCGTTTCGGAATCGGATGTTGTTTTAAAAACTAATGAGCCGGGAGGTGTTTTTTCGGGGACCGGAGTAACCGGGAATATATTTTCTCCAAACAGTGCCGGATCAGCAGGAAGTCCGTATACACTTACATATCTTCTTAATATTGTCAATACTTCTTCTTCATGTTCCCAGCAGGCATCAAAAATTGTCATTGTAAATCCAAACATCACCTCTTTTGTTGGTGTTGATCCATTCTATTGCCAGGATGGTGTTCCTGATGTAATAACTGTTTCAGGTGTACCCACCGATGCAACAGAAAGGGATTTTATATTGACTGACAAAGATGCAATAATAGACGAACTAAGTACTTCAGTGACAATCGATCCGGGAAAAATGAGGCCGGGAGTAAACGTTGACACCTTATATTTTTCATATAAACGCCTGGATATTTTTTACAGAATAAGTAAATCGCTGGTTGTTGATTCAGTCGGAACAGAAATAAGAATTATTAATCTCGATACTGCATATTGTGAGGGTGATGCAAGGAGTTATATATCTGTTGAAGGTGTATATCCTGCTGGTGGTACTGCTGACTGGTCAGGGGTGATTTTATCTGATACTAAACCGGCATCTGCATTTGCTGATCCATCGCAGGGAGTTCCTAATGTAATATACCCGATATCTTACCAGTATAAATCACCTATCGGTTGTTACAGTAAAACACTGAAAGACACTGTGATAATTAATCCATTGCCTGTTCCTTCATTCCCGCTGAACGCTACATATAATATTGCAGGGGGTGCTGTTGACCTTATACCTGTTCAGTCAGGAGGAACATTCAGCGGTAATGGAGTATCGGGAGATAAAATGTTCCCTGATATTGCCGGTCTGGGTGAACACGAGATCAAATACACAATATCTGATGCTAACGGCTGTACAGCAGAACTCGGCAAGAAAACAACCATCAGGCAGGCCCAGGGAAGTTTTGCTGATATCCCATCTGTGATTTGCTATTCTGACACAACCTATGTTGTAAATGTCGTTGGATTACCTTCTGGAGTTACGGTTAACAGCTTTTCAAATACGAAGAACAGCCTTGTACATACAAAGGCACTAACTTATGCCGATTATAATGTTCCGGCAGCAGGAGAAGGTTTTGACACTCTTAACTTTTCATACAAATGGGATGGAGTGGATTATTTTATTTCAAAAACAATTAATGTGGATAGTCTTGGGCAGACTACAATAGAGCTCTCTGCGGGCCAGAAAATATGCGATAACGATGGTCTTATTAAATTATATGAGAATCCTTCCGGCGGTGTATTCACGGGCCCTGTAGTCGGAGGTTATCTCGATCCGAAAATGGAGCTCGGTTCTGTTGAGGTCACTTATACCTATACTAATATCAAAACAGGTTGCAGCATCAACACATCAGTTCCTGTGATGATTTACCCTGCCCCCATAGTGGCTTTTGCACCGGAAGATAAATGTATAGAAGACATTAATTCTGACACAACCCAATTCAACAACACTACGACTTCCAGCGATGCAATAGAATCATGGTTATGGGAGTTTTCAGATATTACAGGGATTACTCAGGATTCTCTGAATAAAAATGCCGGTTATCTTTATAAAACCGGTGGCTGGCATCAAATAGCTCTGACTGCTACCACTGTAAACGGCTGTGATGCAACAAAAGAATTAAAATTTGATTTTGGGGTAAGGCCTGATGCTGATTTTTACTGGAGGAAAGATTGTCTGCACCCGAATGATTCCATTATCCTGATTGATACAACCGAGTCCACCTCACCGATTTTATCACGTAGCTGGAGATTATTCGAAGGAGCCGAATTCAGCATAGCAGAGAAGGAAGCCAGGTATCCTAAATCTGACACAGGGTATCTGAAGATCCAGTACATAGTGAGGACCACCTATGCCAACTGTATTGATACGGTAACAAAGGACATATACATTAAACCTACAATCCTTGCAGATAGTTATTTTGAGAAATTTGAAAATGGCAACGGAGGCTGGGTAAGGGGAGAAACATCAGGAAATAACTGGTCATTTGGCCTGCCGGACAGGGGCGAAATGAATAGTGCTGCCTCAGGACAGAATACCTGGTATACCAATTTCAGCATGAATGCTCCGAACCATGAATCATCATCAATAGTATCTCCGTGCTTTGATTTCACTGTTACGGAAAGGCCGCTAATAAAACTTAATATGATGAAGCGGTTTACAAGAGACAGAGATGGAGGCTCCCTGCAATACAGGATAGGAAACAGCGATGATTGGCGGAATGTCGGAGCTATTGATGACGGTATTGAATGGTACAATTCAGCAGTCATAAGGGGAGCACCAGGAGGTAATCAGCTTGGCTGGACAACAAGGGGTGAACCAGATACAAAATGGGTTGAATCAATACATACGCTGGATGAACTCAAAGGTAAATCTGATGTAATATTCAGGATCGCTTACGGATCAGACGGTACAACACCAGATTATGAAGGTCTGGCTTTTGATGATATATGGATAGGAGAAAGAAGCAGAAATATTTTACTGGAACATTTTACGAATAACACGAATGACTTAAGCAAATTTGCAAATTCACTGGTTGATACAATAGTCAGTCACAGGAGTGAGGATATTATCAATATCCAGTACCATACAAATTTCCCCGGAAGTGACCAGTATTATTCTGAAAGTCCGGCTGATATTAGTTCCAGAATATTATTTTATGGACTGATTCAGGCCCCATATACATTTGTAGACGGTGGTTCGCAGGCTGAATTTGCATATATGTATTCATATTTAGGGGGGAACACGATCGATAGCAGTGAGGTTACCAAACGAAGCCTTATTCCTTCTATGTTTGACGTTTCACTTGAAACAAAGATAGATCATATTGATATGAATGAAGTCTTAATTGTAAATGGGAAAATAAAAGCCCTGCAAGATTTAGACACCGCTAACTATACCCTTTTCCTTGCCGTTACAGAAAAGGAAAGTACCAGATATCCCGGACTTAACGGAGAGACAGAATTCTGGAACGTTTTCAGGAAATTTATACCGGATGCCGGTGGCACCCTGTTGAAAAACAACTGGAAACAAGGAGATAGCCTGACAATAACAGAACAAACCTGGACAATTGATCTGCTGGAAGAAAATTCAGATATCGAGGTAATTGCGTTTATTCAGAACACAATAACAAAAGAGGTCTATCAGGCAACTTCTGAAATGCACCATGATCTCGCTGTGGGTATAGAAGATACTCCTGGCGTTTCAGGAAGCGGCTTTACGCTTTATCCTAACCCGGCTGTTAATAAATTAACAATAACCTTTGAGGAAGCTCTTTCCCGTGAAACTGATATACGTATCTATGATATGAGGGGTGTGGTAATAGCTTCATACAGAGCAGCGTCAGGAATATCACAGTACAGTATCGATGACCTGAAGCTGAAAGGAGGGATATATCTCGTGAGGATTGTCTCTGGTATTGAAGACCTCGGATATAAAAAACTTGTAATTTCAGGAAATTAATAGCTATCAGAATAGAGAAAGAGATTCCTCCTTTCTACTAACAATAACAGTGTCATCCCGAGTGGAGTCCCGATTTATCGGGAAGGAACGAGGGATCTCACTCAATCTATAAAGATTTTACAAACCAATACTATTTTTCCCTAAATTTGCCCCCTTAACAGGAAAACCTGAACAAGAATCTTTCATTTTTTGTTTATATATAGATTGTAGTTACAACCAGCAACAAGCAACCAGTAACCAGCAACTTAAATTGGTTAAATACATTATAATATTATGACAAACAAAAAAACACTCCTGATGATACTTGACGGATGGGGTATAGGCGACGGAACAAAAGCCGATGTAATTAGTTCTGTTCCTACACCAAACATGGACTTCTTAAAGAAAAACTATCCGAATTCAAGACTTTTTGCATGCGGAGAAGACGTAGGGCTTCCTGAAGGACAGATGGGCAACTCGGAAGTCGGACATCTTAACATCGGAGCCGGCAGAATTATTTACCAGGACCTGGTTAAAATAAATAAAGAATGTCAGACAGGTGATATAAGGAATAATAAAATCATTACAGAAGCGTTCTCCTATGCAAGGGATAATAATAAACAGGTACATTTTATGGGTCTGCTTTCAGATGGCGGGGTACACTCACTTGATAAACACCTCTATTATATGTGTGATATCACATTGGACTATGGGATAAAGAATGTATTTATTCATGGATTTGGTGATGGCCGTGATACTGATCCGCGTAGTGGCAAAGGATATATGAAAAATCTTCTTGATCACCTGGATAAATCTAACGGGAAGGTAGCCTCTTTTGTCGGAAGATATTATGCAATGGACAGAGATAAAAGATGGGAGAGAATAAAAGAGGGTTATGATCTTGTTGTTAATGGCAAGGGAACTCCAACAACCGACATTCTCGATGCTATGCAGAAATCATATGATTCCGGCATTACTGATGAATTCATGAAACCAATAGTCGTGGTCGATAACAATGGCAATCCCGTGGGATCGATCCGGGAAGGTGATGTAATAGTCTTTTTTAATTTCCGTAATGACAGGGCAAAAGAGCTTACTATCGCTCTTACTCAAAAAGATCTCACTGAAGCAGGAATGAAAACAATTCCATTGTATTATTGCACCATGACACCCTATGACGCAACTTTCAAAGGACTTCATGTTATATATCCCAAGGAAAACGCCGACGACACAATAGGAGAAGTACTTGCTAAGGCGGGGGAAAAACAATTGAGAATAGCCGAGACAGAGAAATATGCACATGTAACATTTTTCTTTTCGGGTGGACGGGAAGAAGTTTTTGAAAATGAAGACAGGATAATGATCCCCTCTCCAAAAGTTGCCACCTATGATCTTCAACCCGAGATGAGTGCATACCAGGTAAAAGATGCTGTAATAAAGGCTATCGAAACAGAAAAGTATGACTTTATTTGTCTGAATTTTGCAAATTGTGATATGGTAGGACATACCGGTGTTTATGAAGCAATAATGAAAGCAGTAATGGCAGTTGATGAATGTGTGGGTGAAGTTGTTAAGGCTGCCTGCAGCAAAGGTTATGACACACTCATAATTGCTGACCATGGTAATGCAGATATGGCAATTAATCCTGACGGTACACCCAATACTGCACATTCGCTTAATCCTGTACCATGTATACTGGTAAGCGATGACTACAAAACAATAAAAGAAGGTATACTGGCGGATGTGGCGCCGACGTTACTGACAATAATGGGGATACCAATACCGGATGATATGACAGGAAAAGTACTGGTATGACACACCTCACCCCCTTTCCCCCTCTCCCAGAGAGAGAGGGGGAGACTAAATAAATGAAATTCTTAAAAAATATATAATAAGAAGTCCCTCCCACTCCGGGGGAGGGATTTAGGGAGGGGTTTTTATGTTACGAATAGCCGATACAATATTCAGTCTTGATGTACTAACAAAACATTTCGGATGCAACCTGCCAACATGCCTGGGCAACTGTTGCAGGTATGGTGATTCGGGGGCTCCCTTAACAGATTCTGAAATAATTACCCTCAGGGAAATATATCCTGATGTGAAACCATACCTGAGACCAGATGGTATCAGGGTAATTGAAGAGAAAGGTTTCAGTGTGTTAGATTTTGAGAATGACAGGGTTACACCATTAATCGGGGATGAAGAGTGTGCCTATTCTATTCTTAAAGGCAATATCTTCATGTGTGGTATAGAAAAAGCATTTGAAGAGGGTAAAACAGATTTTCAGAAACCTGTGTCATGTCATCTTTTCCCGGTAAGAATAAAACAGTATAAGGATTTCTGGGCGGTTAATTACCAGGAGTTATCTATTTGCTCGAGTGCCAGGCAAAAAGGCAGGGAGGGAAATCTCTATGTATATGAATTTCTAAAGGAACCACTGATACGAGCCCTTGGAAAAGAAATATATGATGAACTGTGTATCGCCGCAGAGGAATTAAAACTATAACGCTCTTTATCAGGTATTATTCGAGATTAAAAAAAAGTAAAAAATAATATTTAGGAGTATATTTTTCTGAAAAAAGGCTTATATTTACTTGCTTATTAAACCTAAAACTATTTCGTATGAAGAAACTTTTTCTATTGATTATTTTGTTTGTGTTTGCCGGTGTGTATGCATTGCAGGCCCAAACAGTAGTCATTACTGGAACTATTGCCTCTTCTGTTGAAGGGGAGGGACCAATTCCGGGCGTAACGGTACAGGTAAAAGGTACTACAATTGGTACCATTACCGATGCAAACGGGAAATACACCCTTACTGTACCTCAAAATGCGACAACACTTGTTTTCTCCTATATCGGGATGAAAAAGCAAGAGGTTGAAATCGGTGGACGGTCAGTAATTGATGGTGTAATGGAGTCTGACATCCTGGGCCTTGAGGAAGTAGTTGTTACTGCTCTCGGAATATCAAGGGAAAAGAAAGCTCTTGGTTATGCGGTTCAGGATCTTGGCGGTGAAAACATTGAAAAGGCTAAGGTTACGAATATCGTAAATGCCTTTCAGGGTAAACTGTCAGGTGTTCAGATATCTAATTCTGACGGAGGTGTTTCCGCCGGCGTAAGGATTCTTATCAGGGGTGTTAATTCACTCTCAGCCGATGGAAACAACCAACCGTTGTTTGTTGTGGATGGGGTGCCAATTAGTAACGCCACAAGCAGTACTGGTGGTTATGGTGGTAAAGACTATGGAAACATGGCAGCCGATATCAACCCCTCAGATGTTGAAAATATAAGCATTCTGAAAGGAGGTAGTGCAGCTGCCCTTTACGGGTCAAGAGCTGTTAACGGCGTAGTCCTCATTACAACAAAATCGGGAAAATCAAGGCAAGGTCAAGGTCTTGGTGTAACCATCGAGGAAAACGTGATGTGGGAAGATCCGCTTGTCCTTCCTAAGTATCAAAACCTTTATGGGCAAGGATCAGCTGCCGACTGGAATGCCGGGATATATGAATTCGAATATGTCGATGGCGCTTATGGCGGTGTTAACGACGGTGTTGACGAAAGCTGGGGACCACGTCTTGACGCAGGACTGATGATCCCTCAGTTCGACAGTCCGTATAATCCCGAGACTGGTGTACGTACTGCTACCCCATGGATCTCACATCCTGATAACATCAAGGATTTCTTTGAAACAGGTGTGAAGAGAACTACCAACGTTGCTATATCAGGTGCAAAAGGAGGATCAAACTTCCGTCTTTCACTATCTAACCAGGATGTAAAAGGTATATTACCTAATACAGACCTCAGGAAGAATACTATTAACCTGAATAGTCAGCTGGCTGTTACTGATAATATTACTGTAGGGGGGAATGCTTATTTTATCAATAATAAAAGTAACAACATTGCTGAAAACGGATATAATGGTGGTAACCCTATGCAATCTATAAGCCAGTGGTTCGGTCGTCAGGTTGATATGCAATATCTTAAGGACCATTGGGAAGACATAGATCCCGTAACAGGATTACCTGTTAGCTGGAACCACAGTTACCATAACAACCCATACTGGACCCTTAATAAAAATACCAATTCAAGGGACCGTAACAGGATGATTGGTAACATTGATCTCAGCTGGAGGTTTACAGACTGGTTGTCATTTAAGGCAACAGCCGGTACCGACTGGTCGATAGAAGATATAATGGAAAGAACAGCTAAAGGTGATGTCGGTAGAGGAGACCCCGAAGGTGGATTTACTGCCTACTCACGCCGCAGGCAGGAGGTCAATGCTAACGCCAGACTGGAGTTTAACAAAACATTCAGTGACTTTAGTATACTGGCAACTTTAGGAGGCGAGTATAACCACTATGATTACCAGTTTCACCAGACAACTGTTCCCGATCTGATCATTCCAGATCTCTATTCGGTAAGTAACTCAGCAGCAGCTGCTACAACAGCTTTAAACGAAACACATACAGAATTACAAAGTATATTCGGTACTGCAAACCTGAGCTTCCGAAATTTTGTATTCCTTGATGTCAGCGGAAGAAATGACTGGTCATCTACACTCCCGATAGATAATAACTCTTATTTCTATCCGTCAGTATCACTGTCACTTATTCTGACAGAAGCTCTGGGTATAGAATCAAATGTTCTTTCTTTCCTGAAGCTGAGAGCCAGTTATGCTGAGGTTGGTGGTACAGCAGATGCCTATTCTTTGAACGGTGTGTTCGGAGCAGCAGATCCGTTTATCGGAAATCCTTCTCTTAGTTATACCGAGACTATTCCTCCACTGGCTTTGTTACCACAGAGGAAAAAGTCAAAGGAGATTGGTATGGAACTTAAACTGCTTCAGAACAGATTGAGCCTCGATGCTAACTTCTATCAGGAGAATACAATTAACCAGATTATGGATATTGCTATTTCCCGTACAACAGGTTTCACCAACAAGACTATCAATGCCGGTAACCTACAGAACGCCGGTGTTGAGTTACAATTGCTGGCAACCCCGGTCCAGACACCAAACTTCTCATGGGATATTACTCTTAACTGGTCGAAGAACGAGAATAAGGTTGTCGAGTTGTACGAAGACATGAAATATCTTTCACTTTATAATGCAACCTGGGGTACATACGTGTATGCTTTCCCGGGTAAGGAGTATGGAACACTCTGGGGATATGCCCTGGTACGTGAGAATGTCACTCCTGTTTACTATGATGAAGAAAAAACACAACTTTCACACTATGTCTATTCCGGAAGACCTGTTGTTGGAACAAATGGTAGATATATCCGCTCCAATCAGAGAACAGACCTGGGTAATATTTACCCTGACTGGTTCGGAGGAATTAATAACTCTTTCACATATAAGGATTTCAATTTCAACTTCCTTGTAGACTTCAGAAAAGGTGGTGTTATTTTCTCAGTAACTGATATGTTTGGCGTCTACACAGGTATCCTTGAAGAGACTGCCGCAACTAACGCAAATGGCAAGAATGTCAGGGATGCTCTGGCTGATGGCGGAGGTATTCTTGCTCCGGATGCTGTTTATGGCAGAGTTGTCACGGTTGATGGAGTAGAAACAATCGAGTTTCTGGATGGTGGCGGAAATGTTGTAACATCTCCTGTTGAGAATGCAACATATGTTGCTGCTAACAGGTTCTTCTATGACTATTATGGAAAGAATGAGCTGTCAACATTTGACGCAAGCTTTATTAAACTGCGTGAAGTAGGGATGGGATATTCATTCAGTAATATTGGATTCCTTAAGTCAATAGGAGTTAGAAACCTTAACCTCTCTTTTGTTGGACGTAATCTGTTGATCTTATTCAAGAATACAAAGGATATAGATCCTGAGATAAGTTCAAGCGCTGGTAATACTTCTATTGGTATGGAAACAAATGCGATTCCTTCGACCAGATCTTATGGGTTCAATATAAGACTCGATTTCTAACCTTAAAATGTATCTAATTATGAAATACTTAATTATATCAAAAAGAATTTTATTGGGATTGTTCCTGATAGCGGGTCTTTTGTCATCATGTACTAAGAATTTTGAGGAAATGAACACGAGCCCGAACAATCCGGTTGACGTACCGGCTATTAATGTATTCACAAATGCTGTTCAGAGTGGTGTCGCTTTTGAACTTGGTGGTTGGATACAGCATACTTATCTTGGTGTATGGTGCCAGCAATGGTGTAAAGTACAGTATATTGATGAGGACAGGTATATGCCGCGTGACATGTCAGGCTATTTCAATGGCCCGTACACCGGAGCAATAAAAGACCTGACAATAGTTATAAATAAGGCTATTGAAGATGAAGATGATAAACTCCTTGCAGCAGCCAAGATCATGCGCGCATGGAATTTTATGTACCTGACAGATATCTGGGGTGACGTTCCCTATTCTCAAGCTATTCAGGGCTTTGAAGCTGACGGGGAATTACATCCGGCTTATGACACACAGGCAAGTATTTATGCTGACCTCCTTGCTGAACTCGAAGAGGCTAATGTTCTTCTTACAGGAACAACAGTGAACTTTGGTTCAGGTGATATACTCTATGACGGTGATCCGGTTAAATGGAGGAAGTTTGCTAACTCACTTAAGCTGAGACTTCTGAACCGTGCTGCCGGCACACCATGGTCATTTACCTATGATATGTCAGGTACACAAGCTGACGTAACGACCACTGCAGGTGCTGCAGCAATGGCTGATGCTGATGCACAAATAGCTGCTATTCTGGCTAATCCGACACAGTATCCGATATTTACATCGAATGATGATAATGCAGCACTGGCATATCCCGGGATACCTTATAGAAACCCGATCTTTAATACTCTGTATGCAAGAAAGGACCAGGCAATATCTGAAACTATGGTTGAATGGCTGGAGGCTCGGACTGATCCAAGACTTCATATCTATGGTCAGCCGACACCTAACTCAGTGGCTACACCTCCGCTTAATTATGTTGGCTTCCAGAACGGACGCGAAATAACAGCAGCTCCTTTCCCGGCTGTATCACTCATTGGTACTAAAGTTGCCTTTACGGAAACAGCACCTCTGTATGTGATGTGCCTCGATGAGGTTGAATTTATCAAGGCTGAATATTACAAGCGCGCAGCCAACGACGCAGCAGCAGAGACCGCCTATGAAGCAGGTATAGTTGCCTCAATGGAAAGATGGGGACTTACGGACGGCGTCAGTGTAAACCCAACATGGGGTGACGCATCAGGTATAACTACCGGTACAACCTCCTATCCTGTAAACTTCACTTCATATCTGAACGATCCATTGGTAGCATGGGGAGGAACAGATGCTCAGAAATACCAGATGATATGTGAGCAGAGATGGGCTGCAATGTTCGGACAGGGAGTTCAGGCTTACAATGAGATCAGAAGAACAGGTTTCCCGGAAAGGATCTTTGAATATGAACTTGCAGGTGCTTATTATCCCAACATGGGACTTCCTGTAAGACTGCAATATGCACTCAGCGAGGAGACTTACAATACTGATAACCTTATTGCTTCTAAAAATGCACAGAGTGTTGAAGCAGGAAATGAAGGTATGTTCAGTACCAGCGGAACCTCGAGCCAGATCTGGTGGAATACAAGAAAGAATCCGATTCCTACAGAAACGGATGTTCACTAGAATAATCTGAACAATTATTAAGAAGAGGACTTAAAAGGTCCTCTTCTTTTTTTATACCCTCTGTTTTAATTAATTGAATCGATTTTTGTGCTGATTGCTGTAAATTTAATAGTTTTGTTATAGGATTGCTTTATGGACAAAAATTTAAAAGCTATGTGACCTTTAAAATCAAAATTATTTACACATGAGAAGGATAAAACTGGTAACATTTATTCTAACCGGGCTCCTGTATTTCGGGTCTGTTTTTGGACAAGGTGATTGCAAGGTATTACTACCGGCTCTTGAAGGTACCTATACCGGCGATTGTAAAGCAGGACTCGCAGATGGAACGGGGGAAGCTATCGGCGAAGACTATTATAAAGGAGAATTTGTAAAAGGATTACCTGATGGTGTGGGCAATTATCTATGGAAAAATGGTTCCACCTATACGGGCGATTGGAAAAAGGGAAAGAGACATGGGAAAGGCAGATATGAATCCGCAACCCAGGAAGGGGATTCTATACTGGCAGGCGACTGGAGGAATGATAAATTCATAGGTGCTAAAACTCCGCCTCCCTATGTTGTAGAGTATCGTACAGGTATAGGCAGGGTATCATGTATGAAAGTCGGAAACAGACCATATGTGAAATATAAATTTTCACGTTTGGGAGCTGAGGGTTTTTCATTGATAAACAACCTGCTGATGCAGTCAGGTTCCGGTTCTGAGAAAATAGCACCTGATTTCACAGGATATGAACAGGTTAATTTCCCTTTCTGGGGGAGAATGACTTTTAATGCTCCTAATGCATTCTATACTGCATCAATAAACTGTGAGCTGAGAATTACTATCAATGAGCCGGGAGCCTGGATAGTTACTATCTCGTTTTAACAATAATTTTATACAATATGGACGTTGCATGCAACCTCCATACCTCATCATTCCACCTTCATACTCACCAGATCAACCCTGGTGGCTGTTACTTTAAGGATCTT
>CAZDOM010000057.1:0-19504 GCA_964507015.1 uncultured Rikenellaceae bacterium
ATAAGTGGCTATGTTGCTGATAAGACTACCGGGGAGTATCTTATTGGGGCAAATGTCTTCGATACTACAAACTTCAATGGCTGTATCACAAACAAATATGGTTACTATTCTATAAAAACCGAAAAGGGAAAAACAAGAGCTATTCGATTTTCATTTGTTGGGTACTCACCTATAACCTTGATTCGAAATTTCAAAGCAGATACAACCATTAATATAAATCTTTTATCAGGGACAAATTTATCTGAAGTTCAAGTCTTTTCATCAAAAAAAGAACGTCTGGAGCAAAGAGATGAGTTAAGCAAAATAGACATCCCTTTATATCAAATAAAATCGTTGCCAAGTTTTACAGGAGAGGCTGATATTCTAAAAGCATTCCAGTTAATGCCCGGTGTTCAGAGCGGATCAGAAGGTAATAATGGTCTTTATGTCAGGGGTGGTACACCTGATCAGAATCTTTTTCTTCTTGATGATGTCCCATTATACAACGTGAGCCATCTTGGGGGACTTTATTCTGTCTTTGATCCTTCTATGGTAAAAAGTATAGAATTATATAAAGGTGGGTTTCCTGCCAGATATGGAGGCCGGGTGTCGGCAGTTGTGGATGTTAGAAATAAGGATGGGAATTTATATAGTCATCATGGAGAAGTGGGATTTAGCATCTTACTTAGTAAGTTGTTCTTAGAGGGACCAATTATAAAAGATAAAGCATCATATGCTCTATCACTAAGGAGAAGCAATTTGGACATTTACTCTTTTATTGTTGGTAAAATGATTCGCAATCCTGAAATTTATGGTTATACATTCTATGATATTAATCTAAAAACCAATTACATAATTTCTCCCAGAGACAGATTGTTTTTAAGCATCTACAATGGAAGAGACAATTTTTTTTACAAACTGAAAGAAACGGTTTCTTCCTTTCAGGAGTATGATTACCTATCAAAATATAATACAACCTGGGGGAATAGTTCAGGCAGTTTGAGATGGTACCATGTTATTAATGGGAAACTGTTTAACAATCTCACTTTGGCTTACTCCAAATATCAATATAAAAACTACAACTTCTCACAAAAAAAAGTAAAACCCGAAAACTCATTTCTCTCTGATCAGTATCAGTACTTATCAAACGTCCGGGATTTAATTTTTAAAACGGATTTGGAAGTACCTCTTGACAAAAATAAATTGCGGACAGGGGTAATGTATGTCAGACATTTCTTTAATCCGGGTTCAATTTCATATTCTCAAAAAGTAAAAATAAACCAAATAGACACAGTCATAGATTCGCCGGAACCTTCCCTAAATTTGACTACCAATGAGGTTACTGCCTACATTGAATATTCGTGGCATCTTAAAGAAAAATTATCGGGCAATTTTGGAATAAATTCTGATTACTATTTTGATAGTAAAAAAGGATTTAAATCTATTGAACCAAGGATCTTGTTGAATTATCTTATTCTACAAAACCTTGCAATTAAGGCATCTTATTGCTTAATGCAACAAAATTTACATTTACTGACAAATTCTAATACCGGTTTGCCAAGTGATATCTGGTTACCTTCAATATTTAGAATTAAACCTGAGAAATCTCAACAGATATCTTTCGGATTGGCTCACACGACAAAAAAGGGTTATGAAGTCAGTATAGAGTCATATATTAAAAAATTAAGTAACCTGATTGATTACAAAGAAGGTGTTTTGATCTATGAGAGCTCGCTTGGTTGGGATGAGAAAATAGAAACCGGCGGTATTGGATTAGTGAAGGGAATTGAATTTCTTCTTCAAAAGAAAGAGGGTCGTATAAATGGATGGGTTGGCTATACAATATCCAGAAACGAGCGAAAGTTTAAGAATCTAAACAATGGTGAATATTTCCCTTTTTTATACGACCAAAGACATAATTTTTCTATAGTCCTGAATTATGAATTAAGTAAAAAACTCTCCTTTTCAGGCACTTGGATTTATCATACTGGCCATGCAATAACTCTTCCAACAGGGAAATATCAATTGATAGATATAAATTCTTACAACCCCGGAGATCAATTTATTACAAAAGATGTACATATATATTCTGAGAAAAATGGATATCGGTTACCCTCATACCATAGATTGGATTTTGGTATTAATTATACTAAACTAAAAGGAAAAGGAATAAGTAAGTGGACTCTCGGTGTCTATAATGCCTATAATCGTCAAAATGCCTACTACCTTTATTTCAAGATAAAAGATGGCATAATAAAATTGTACCAACAAAGTTTATTTCCTTTAATAGTAAATTTTGGATACTCTTTCGCCTTTTAGCATTAATTCAGGTAAAATAATACAAAACCGGATCATGAGCATCATCTGAAAGTACTCATACGTGCGTAAGCCTGCTCCCCGTTTATCAGGATTTTAAAAATGCTACGACCACCTGACGGCCTATTGAAGATTTTGTACTATGATTAATAACTACTTTATTAGCCACGATAAAATATGAAAAAATCTCATGTGCCAAAATATTTTATGCAACTGTATGGATAATTATTTGTCATTTTAAAAAAACCTGAAAGGATAAAATGACATAACTATAATAATTTATTCCATGGTTAAACAATATTTAAAAACGAGTTGGAGATATCTTTGGAAAAACAAAATATTTACATTCATCAACATTACGGGGATATCTCTTGGAATATTTTGTGTAATTATAATTTTACTGTGGATCAATTATGAAACGGGATTCGATAAATTCCATAAAAACTATAACTACCTGTATAGGGTCGTAAACAACTGGGGCGATGAGAAGGATGTTTGTTGTCCCGGAGCATTGGCCAAATACCTGAAAGACAATTTTCCAGAAGTAGAAAATGCTAGCACTTACTCGGTTAGTTCAAATATTAAACTAACATACAAAAATGAAAGTCATTGGGTTACAGGAGGCTTAGCTGATTCCACTTTATTTAAAATGTTTAGTTTTCCAGTGGTTAATGGAAACGCAGAAAATATATTTCCGGAACCAAATTCTGCTGTTATAACTCATGATATGGCAAAGATCTTTTTTGGTGAAGAAAATCCATTGGGGAAACAGATGAAAATGGAATTTGAAGATATGGAAATAGACATGAACATATCTGGAATAATTGATAAAATATCAGAAAATTCTTCTTTGCAGTTTGATTTTCTGGTTTCATCAGCTATTGCTCCACCCGGATATTATAGTTGGACAAATAATTGGCCGGATGTATTTATACAAATGAAAAAAAACACCTCTTTTGAAGAACTAAGTAAGAAAATAACAAATTCTTCAAAAATCCACGACCCTGATGCTATAAATACATTTGAGCTAAAACCATTTTCTAAGGAACATTTATTTTATCTAAATGGAGGTGGATTAATAAGTTATTTAAGAATATTCGGGTTGGTTGCTGTTATCGTATTGTTAATGGCTTGTTTTAACTACATTAATCTTTCCACAGCCCAGCATATGTACCGACATAAAGAAATTGGTATAAAAAAGGTTTTAGGTTCTTCAAAATCAATTATTCAAAATCAATTTATTTTCGAGATTACAATAATTTCATTAACAGCCTTTTTTTTAGCCCTTTTAGGAGCAAAACTATTTATGCCATTCCTGAACCACTTGTTAAATAAGAATATAAATATTGAGTTGAATCCTATTGTTTGTCTTTCATTGTTGGGCATATTGATGCTAACGGCTTTTATTTCAGGAATTTATCCTGCATTTTATTTTACTTCGCTAAAACCTATAAATGCACTTACCAGTGAAAATGGAAACAGAAAAGGAAAGAAGAGCACACTAAGAAAGATGTTGGTCATCATGCAATTCACATTTATGTTAAACTTATAATAAGTTTAGTCGGGATATATAAGCAACTTAACTATATACAAAATAAAGATATTGAACCTTCTTTGCTCTTCAGTTATCATTTTCTGGATGATGAAATAAAAAGCAAATATTTCAGGGATTTATTAATCGGCAAACTTACTTTAATTTTTGCTATCCTCTCAATATCAATATCTTTACTTGGTCTGTTTGGATTGATATTGTTTACGATAAACCAGCATACAAAAGAAATTGGTGTGCGAAAAGTATTTGGCGCTATGGTCTCTGATATTTTGGTCAAACTAAATTCTGATTTCATGAAATGGGTAGTTATGTCTTTTATAATCGCAACTCCAGTATCAGTTATTGTGCTCAATAAATGGTTTACAAATTTCACATACAAGACAGAAATAAGTTGGTGGATTTTCATTCTTGCAGGAATAAGTGTTTTATTTATTACTTTTTTAATTGTAAGTATACAGAGTTGGAAAGCTGCAAATAAAAATCCTGTTGAGACATTGAAATATGAATGAAGTATCTTGAATTGTGAACTAAGAATATCATTAAAAAATTGCTACAACCACCTAACACGGATGGTATGGGCAAAATGATGCAACCGCCTGGACAGATAATTGTCTTTTATACTATAATATTTGAACCAAGGTCATGAAAAGGAATAAATATTACTTCGTTATAACTATTACACTTATTACTATTATTCTGTTTACGACCTGTAACCATGACCAAAATAAAAAGTTCTCTGAAAAGTTTAAAGCTGTAGATTCCTTATTTGCAAAATATGACTCTGCCTCGCCAGGCTGTGCAATTGGAATAGTCTATCATGGAATATTGATTTATAAAAAAGGATATGGAATGGCCGATATTGAGAATCAAATTCCAAATACCCCTGACAAATTATTTGATATTGCTTCTACCTCAAAACAATTCACGGCATTCTGCATTTTAATATTGCAGGAACAAGGAGAATTATCTATTGAGGATAAAATAACAAAATACATTCCGGAACTACCTGACTGTTATGATCCTGTATTAATAAAGCATTTATTGACTCACACAAGTGGTATTCGTGACCATTATGATCTAATGGATCTGACCGGTATAGAAGAAGTTAGTTCCGAAGAACAAAATTGGGTAAATCATAATTACAATGAAGAAAATGTCTTTGGTATATTATTAAAACAAAAAGAATTAAACTTTGCCCCCGGTACTTTTTATCAATATTGTAATTCAGGCTTTTATCTGGCAGGAAAAATAATTGAACGAATTAGCGGACTAAGTTTAAGGGAGTTCTATAAAAGAAACATCTTTACTCCTTTGGGTATGAATAATACATTTCTTTATAATGATAGTTCATTTTATAATAAGAATAGAACAATGGGATACTCTAAAGCAAACCATGACTTCAGGAGAAACCTGATAAAATATGAAACTTATGGTGACGGTCAGATAATGACGAATATTTATGATATGTATTTATGGGATAAGAACTTTTATAATAACAAATTAGGCAAAGTAAATTCTGAAATAATCACACAAGCGTATAACAGAGGTCAATTAAACAATGGACAATCAGTTGATTATTCGATAGGCGGATTAGAGGTTTCAAAATATAAAGGATTGACTGTTATTGACCGAATGGGCGGAACCAGGGGAATTTGTTCTGATATTGTACGATTTCCGGATCAGGAATTTACAGTAATCTGTTTATCAAATTTAGATGATCTGGATCCGGATCCCTGGAGAGCAGCATTAAAAATTGCAGACCTGTTTTTAGGGGAATATTATCAGAATATAGCAGAGACAAGCACAACAAATGAATCATCCAAGAGAGAAACCATTCTACCTAAAGCCAATGTTGATAAATTGGTTGGAACCTATTTTAATGATCTAAGTAAGGACTTCTTTAAAATTACATTAAAAGATGGCATCTTTACCTGAATAGTAAGAAATTAATTCCTGTTGACTCTACTTGTTTTAAAATTGAAAATTGGTCAGTAAAAATTAAATTTAGCCAAATAAGTACTGATTCATCAAGCCTGTATTGGCAAGAATTCACATTCCCGGACAAAAAATATGTAAAAAGGGATATTGTCAAATATGATATCAATTCCTTAAAAATATTTATTGGTGATTACAATTGTTCAGAATTAGATTTGAATTGTCAGATTAAACTAAAAAACAACCAATTATTTTTATCAGATCCGGATGATAAGGAATCTGTTCTAGAATCTCTTTTTAAGGACACTTTCAAAACAAGCTACAGAGGAAAAGAAATAATAGTAAAATTCAATAGAGATGTTAATAATAAAAAAGTAGCAATGAGCATGAACACTGATTTGCTTAAAAACCTGAGATTTAATAAACAATAAAACTGGTTGAACAAAAATAATTCTGCCCATAACACGTACATTAAAGGTAAGTTGTTTGTCGCGGAACACAAACGCCCTTTATTGCCGTGGCCGTTACCGGTAAGTTGAGACGTATGAATAAATCCTGTTTGATGTGTACAATATACTTTGCAACTTGCGTTTATTAGAATTGAATGAATTCCTTTTAAAGCCATGAAAAACATAAAAGGCATTTTTGTTTTGCTCTCCCTGGTAATATTATTATCAGGCTGCAAAAAAGAGGGAATTAATGTATATCAGTATCACATTCCTGAAGCTTCCACCGATGGATGGGAAGTCGATTCTTCCGACGTAACCGGGATAAGTTCCGTTACCCTTTCCAAAATGATGGACCGGATTAATTCAGTTTCCGGCCATAATATTCATAATATCCTGATCTTCAAAAACGGGAAGCTGGTCTTTGAAGAGTATTTTGAGGGCTATCTCTACTCAGGCAATCCACCCGGATCGAATGGCGATTTTATTCAATATGACAGGGAAACCGACCACTTCCTGGCTTCTGTTAGTAAAACAATTACTTCGGTTCTTTTTGGAGTGGCCCTGAAGGAGGGGTTTATTGATAATGTTGATGACAAAGTCGTCGATATTTTTCCGGAATATGAAGATATACTGACAGATGCTAAAGCTGAAATAACAATAAAACAACTTCTGACAATGTCGTCGGGACTGGCCTGGGATGAAAGTTCAACATCATACGAAGATCCGGCAAATGATGTGAGGGCACTGTTTGATTCTGAGGATCCCCTGGCTTACGTTCTGTCACGCCCACTGTTGTATCCTCCCGGGACACAATTCCTTTATAACAGCGGAGGAACAAATGTGCTGGGTGCGGTTATACAGAAATATTCCGGAAAAAGCCTTCTGGATTTCGGAAATGAGTATCTGTTCAATCCGCTGAATATCGAGGGAGGGGTATGGGAACGCCTGTCACCGGATTATTATTTTGCCTCAGGGGGGATCTACCTCAGACCAAGGGAACTGGCTAAGATTGGCTTTCTGTTCCTTAACAATGGGTATTGGGGTGAAGAGCAGATAATCACTCCTGACTGGATTTCGGAATCTGTTCAGGAACATATAATAACACAGGGAAGAACTCTTCCCATGGCCCATGGATACGGATATCAGTGGTGGCTTGAAGATTTTCAGGTCAACGGTCATACCTATAAGTCCTTTTTTGCAGCCGGGTGGGGAGATCAGTATATGTTTATTTTTCCGGCAGAGGAATTGATGATTGTGTTTAACGGAGGTAACTATTTAAGCGGGGGACCTATTTCCCCGTTTTCACTTGTTGCTAATTTTATTCTATCTGCTTTACAATGATCCAATGATACAAGAAGCATTTCATAATTTGTTCAATTATTGTATCGTGATAAATCCGGACTCCTGCTGCATGGATTCAACTGTTTACACTGAAAGCGGAACACTGAAATCTGTGCCTGGAGCGTAGGTTTAAACCGGCCAACTTGCAACCCGCCTTCTGCTGATAATTACCTGGATTTATTTATCTTTGTAAGACAAATTCGCCACTAAGACAGCCTTTAAACTGAAAGCGGAGATCAGGTAATTATAATAAAAGTTGGCGCTGATAAATATATATCACAATGAGAGAAAATAATGATTTAAAATTAGCTGTATTAATTGATGCAGATAATATTCCATATTCAGATATAAAAGGAATGTTAAACGAGATTGCAAAACTTGGGATACCTACAATTAAAAGGATCTATGGCGATTGGACAAAACCGACTATTTCCGGATGGAAACCAGCTTTACTTGAGCATGCAATAACTCCAATACAGCAATATAATTATACAACCGGGAAAAACGCCACTGATTCTGCAATGATTATTGATGCAATGGATATTTTACATAGTCAAAAAGTAGATGGATTTTGTCTTGTATCCAGTGATAGTGATTTTACCCGATTAGCAACAAGATTAAGAGAATCCGGAATGTTAGTTATTGGCATTGGTGAAAAAAAGACTCCTAATCCATTCATTGTAGCATGTGACAAGTTTATCTATATCGAAATTATCGGAGCAATTGAAACAAAACAAGCTGCAAGGACTCAAACGTCTAAAAATAAAAAGTTTAGCACGACAAAAACTAAAGTAACTGAGATAGATCTTATTAATGATGATTTTATTAAACTATTAAAATCCACAATTGAAGATTTAGCAGACGATACTGGATGGGCATTCCTTGCAGAGGTTGGAGCTTTGATTATTAAAAAGAAACCTGATTTCGATCCTCGTAATTATGGTTTCCCAAAACTTACTCCATTAATAAAATCATTAAATGATCTTTTCGATGTCGATGAAAAAGAGGTTGAGAATACTCATATTAAGCATATTTATGTTAAAAATAAAAAGTAACTATCTTCAACGTTGATTTTCCATTTGTTTTTCTCACCGGTAATAATAGTGTCTGCAGCTTTTAATTCTATTATAAATGCCAGTTTTATTGCCTTCTCTTAACGTTTTTATTATCTTATTATCTTTAAATAACAATTGTGTCCTGATATAATGATTAAAAACTATTTAAAGGCTGCATTACGATTTTTAAAGCAGAATAAAATTTTCACAGCCATAAATACACTTGGACTTTCAATAGCCCTGGCTGCTTCCTTTATCATCCTGCTTTATATAATCAATGAGCTTAGTTATAATCATCTCCATAAAAACAGGAAACAGGTCTACAGGGTACTCAATGATTACAAGGATTTCAATATCACGCAATATGGAACACCATATATCCTGGCTACCGCACTTAAAGACGAATTCCCCCAGGTTGAAGTAGCTGTGAGGGAACGTTACCTGAGGGGTTTAAAGCTTAAGTTAAATGATGAATATATCAATATCACTTACCCGGTAGCTACCGATTCAGAGATCTTTGAAATTTTCACAATCCCGCTGATTGAAAATTCAGGTCAGAAAAATCTGCTGGATGATCTAAGCTCCATTATTCTGTCTGAAGAGCTGGCAGAAAAGTTTTTCCCCGGACAGAATCCGGTTGGTAAAGAAATTATGGGATTTGTAAATAACGGGGAACATCTTTTTGTTGTACAGGGGGTATATGAAGATATGCCGCAAAATTCAACTTTCAGGGCAGAATGCCTGGTAAACAGTAAATGGACCCTGGCCCCGATAAATGAAACATTTGGAGTTAATAATGCTGACCAGTTGTGGTACATGGATTTCTGGCACACATGGATCAGGCTTTCAGAATCGGGTGATCCCGAATCTCTCGAAAAGCAATTCGGTGCCTTTGAGGTAGAACATATCAGTGAAGATCCCCATAATCACTATCGGCTTCAGGGATTAACGGATGTTTATCTTGATTCGGATGATGTAATGAATACGGGAATACATGGGAATCTCAAAAATATCAGGTTATTTGCTGTTGTAGCTCTCCTGATAATTATAGTTGCTGCAATCAATTATATTATTTTATCCACGGCAATATCATCGGGCAGGATAAAAGAGATAGGGATACGAAAAACATTCGGCGCTGCTATTGACAATATCAAAGCACAACTATTAAGTGAATCCCTGATACTGGCCATCCTGGTATTGCCTTTTTCCCTGATCATGTTCCGGTTAGCATTACCCTGGACATCAAAACTTTTCCATACACATCTTAACATCATCAGTTCAAATGTCTTATTGTATATTTCTGTTTACCTGGTACTTACAATATTGATTGGTGTTTTATCCGGAATTTATACGTCGGTATATCTGTCGAAACTGAATGTTATTGATATACTTAAAAATGTAATTCATACAGGGAAAAATAAAATATATATCCGATCAGTACTTATAGTATTTCAGCTTATTATCTTCTGTTCGTTTGTATCAGGAACACTTTTTATACGTTCACAATATCTTTTTGCACTTAATAGGGATCCTGGTTTTTACACCAGGGATGTAATAATGATCGATCTCGGCAGGGATTTTAAGGAGTATTCTGCATTTATAAATAACATTAAATCAATTCCCAGTATAATTGAAGCATCCGGAACAATGATGACTCTTCCCACCATGAGTTCAATGAGTTCCATGATACCACATTTCCAGGATAAATCCGTAAGTGTTAATGTTGAAGGATTTTCTGTTGATTATAATTTCATAAAAACACTGGGGATCAAGGTGCTTGAGGGCCGGGAATTCTCTCCCGAATTTGGCAGTGATCTCACACAATCTGTAATGCTCAACGAAGCTGCGGTTAAACAGCTGGGTATTATTGATCCGCTGGGACAACAATATGGAGGGAGAACAATAATTGGAATCGTTAAAGATTTTGATCTGCACTCGATCCGGTCGGAAGTTCCACCTTTGGAGATAAGAATAACAGACAGGTTTATCCAGCAGGTTGCCATACATTATAGACCTGGCACACTGGAGAACATCCTTCCGATGCTTGAAGCGGAATGGAAGAAAGTTGCTTCTGACCGGCCTTTTCTTTACACAACAATTGAAGACATAGTCAAACAACTCTATTCGTCTGAAAAAAACCTCGTTACCATCGTATCAATTTTTTCACTGTTTGTTCTGCTTGTTGCTGCCACGGGTCTTTTCGGACTTACCCTCTTTATTGCCCGATCAAGGACAAAAGAGATAGGTATCAAAAAAGTCTATGGAAGCTCTGAAATATCAATATTAAGCGGGTTTATTTTAAATAACCTTATATTGATCCTTGTATCAGTGTTGATCTCTATTCCGGTGACCCTCTATTTTGTTATTAGGTGGCTGGATAATTTTGCATTCAAAACCAATATCAACTGGTGGGTATTCGTTATCGCATTCATTATAGCAGCTCTGGTGGTATTACCAACTGTGTTTATCTATTCTTTCAAAGTCTCACGTGTTAATCCGGTTGAAGCTTTGAGAAATGAATAATTAATATCTTTTCAAAACATTGACATTTAGTTTTTTACATCGTACCTTTGTATTTAAAAGCAAAAGGTTGATTTTGTACGATACATTTCCACAAGAGAAAATGAAATTATTACTCTACATAATAGCCTTAACAGGTACTTTATTGGTATCAGGCTGTACTAAGGAATGTGAATACTATGACTCTGATCCGGTCAACAGACACTTATCCACGGATAATCTTCGGAACTACATACCGGTTGCGGATAATAAAGATATTTTAGGTGTATGGATCAATATAGTTAATCCCCTGGATACTCTTATTATTAAAACCTCAAAAATCATCCGATGGGAAAAATTATCAAATCATTTATGTAATTATTATAATTATACAATTTATGGCGACAGTATATTATTACAATATACAGGTTTATATAAAATAGGTTGTCCTCCCTTTCACAGAAAGACTTTATTGAATGACAATAAAGATGTTTTAATTATTCAGGATTTCAACAAAGTGTTTCCATGCTATCCGGGAGACAGATTCAAAAAGGTTGAATAGTATGAAAAATATAATACTTACGAACGTTTAACTCTGTATGTTAAACTCTGAATATTAATTCTTTAACAGATTATAATATAATTTTTATGAAGTTATTGATCATCTTGGTTTTATAATCAATATCATGGCCAAACGATTGATAATATCATTTACAATAGCACTCCTGTCTGTGGGTTGTGAAAAATATCATGTTGATCCTGATTACCCTACAACCTATAATATTCTGACTCGGGAGACACTAACCCAACTGAAAGAATCATTTGCATCAAGGAATATATACCTGACAAGCTCGGTAAATAAATTTGGATTTTGTTATTTCTCTGAGGAGCCCCTGGAAGTCCCCGAACCCCCTCTGGAAAATGTAGCAACAAAGGAAGAGGCAATACAAATTGTAAAAGATTTTATTTCTGTAAACCCAGTAGAAACGGGCGTAGGGGATCCTGATGATTTAACGTTCCCTATTATAACTAGCAGGGATGGAACCGGAGAAGTAATCCGCTGGTATCTTCAATCTTCACACCAGGTGATCGGCACAATAGAGGTCTTGAACACATCTATAATGTTCCATATTAAAAACAGTGAAGTTGTTGCCTGCATGCTCAACTGGTACCCTTACATATATATCCCTGAAAGCTTTAATATTAATGAGACCCAGGCTAAAATATCACTGATAGGGAAAACAGTAACTCACCATGATATTTCCGGTGAAGAATATTATGTAACCATTACTGAGGCTGATGTTGTAAACAGTACAGCAAGTTTAAAAATTCTGCCATTAACAAGTGATGAAATAATAGAATTAAGGGTAGTGTGGGAAATAAATCTATCTGAACCTGTTTTTTGTCATATCTATTTTGATGTAATGACGGGCGAAATTGTTATGCAAATACCTACGGTTATTTCATAATTCTCTGCAACTTATAACTTGCAATCTTTACTTAACCACTGAGTAACACAGAGTTTTTCACAGAGTTGCACTGTATTAAGATTAAAAGTCAACACTGAACACGGAACGCGAAACGCAGAACATTTTTTATTCTTGTTTTATCCCAACGATTTTTATACCTTTCACTTGCTCAAATTATTTTTATTCAGTTTATAATAGAAACCAAATTTTAGATTATGAAAAATAAATATCTTTTGTTCTTAATGTTCGCATTGTTCTTATTATCAGGATCTCTATGCCTGGATGCCCAGGTTAAAAAATCTCACCAGGGAAAGTGGAATTTTGAAGCTCCAACTGCTCCGGAGGGATATAATTCGGGAGTAATAACATTCAAAGCGGATTCTTCAGTGATGGAATTCTCCGGCGGATACTACACCTATCCATCAAGCTGGGTAAAGGCAAAAGGTGATTCAATAACTTACACCACCAACGTTGACGGAGAAATAGTCCTGTTCTCACTAAAAATTAAAGATAAAACCAATATCAACGGTGATGCTGTCTGGAGTAGTGGCCAATCGGAAATGATCCTCAAGAAAAAAGAAGAGTAGTCCCGCTTTGCTGAAATAATAGTTATCCTTTGCGTAATGCGTGACAGAAGATTCATTGCAGAACACAGGGGAAGGCTGTCGCCACAGCACATATGGCCGATCATTCACCGGGAGCAGCGCTCTATGCTTTAAAAGCAGTTAAATCTGCCGGCAACCTGGTTGATGCAGAAAGAGAATGGCAGAATGACCAGTTGCCATTGGAAATCATGGAACTTATTATAACTGCAAGGAGTGAGAAAGAAAAGCACTTCTGGGATTTAGACAATTGATATATGAAAAATCTGACATCTTATTAGGAATAAATGATATTTCGGTAATAGAACCTTCTTGAAAAATAATGATAAAGTAATATCTTTTAAAAAATAAGTTTTAACTTTGTTATAATCATGTAGAAAAGATATTCATTTCAACTTTATCTATTCTTAAAAATCTTTCATGTTAATGTGGGTAAATTGAAATGTATGATTAAAGCATTTAAGGTTTTTCTCATTTTCATTCTTTTAACCTTAACAGCACTTTTAAACAGCTGTAAAAAAGAGACAGTACCCCCTGTGGCAATCACTAATGAACCTATACTTGTTGGAATTACATGGGCAACCTTAGCCGGTACAATTAAGGCCGGAGATCAGTCGGTTGAAAATTCGTTTGAATATGGAGAGACTTCTTTCTATGGGAAGTTAAAAAATGCTGACCCGTTTAATATAGGAGCGCATACAAATATCTATGTAAGTGCAAGGCTGGCTGACTTAAAAGCAAGTACAGTTTATCATTACAGGATCATGGCAGTAACCTCTGATGAAACAATTTATGGCAGTGATGTTACTTTCACTACCAATAGTACAGGAGCCATAGTCTTTAATCCTGATCTTACTTATGGTTCGGTAATTGATGCTGATGATAACGTTTATAAGACTATCCGGATCGGTACACAAACATGGATGGCAGAAAACTTAAAAACTACTAAATATAACGACGACTCAGAAATACCATTAATAACCAGTAATACTTCATGGGATTACACTGCAGCTCCAGGCTATTGCTGGTATAATAATGATGTATCAACATTTAAAGACTATTACGGTGCGTTATATAACTGGTATGCTGTCAGTAATGGTAAGCTGTGTCCGGCAGGATGGCATGTTCCGGCTGATGAAGAATGGGTAACTCTTTTAGAATCAATAGGCGGAGAAAATATTGCAGGTGGAAAATTAAAAGAACCAGGCACCTTACACTGGCGCGATACAACCTCAGGAACTGACAATGAATCCGGTTTTACTGCACTACCCGGAGGGAGTCGTGATATAAATGGTCCATATTCCAGTTCAGGGTTTCATAGGATAGAAGCTTCCGGCTATTGGTGGTCATCCAGCGAAAGCTCTTTGTCCACTGCCTGTTTTTTTCAAATTAACGATGTCAATGATGAAATTATAAAGTCAAATAATGCAAAGCAATGTGGTTATTCTGTCCGTTGCGTGAAAGACTAGTCTGGCTTGGTTTTTGTTCTGTTATTTTATGAATCCTGATCCTGTGAATAAAATATATTTCATATTGATAGGTATATGCATACTTCTGGTGTCGGGCTGTGAAAAGGATGATTTTATCTCTTCCCAGCCCGATTCAAACATAATTTTTCTTTCAGGTCACCTTGAGAACAAAACCGGCTGGGAACTTATGATAATGAGTAAAGATGGCACTAATCAATCCCGAATAACAGACATGACCTCAATTTATCACAAACCTGTTGTTTCACATTCAGGAGAGAGTGTCCTTTTCATACACTATTCGGGTGATGCATATTATGAACTCTATTCTGTAGATATTGACGGTACAAACCTCCAGCTGATAGACAGGGCTGAAAAGTATTGTGGCTCACCTGACTGGTTATCTGATGATTCTAAAATTGTCTACTCCAAATATGTGGATGAAACACCCGGAGGTGATTCCCCCCCATTGTATCTTCATCCTACAAACGATATAGTCATTTTTGATGTTTTAACAGGAGAAACCAGGATCCTTACTGATACCCTTAATAATATCTTCCCGAAATTCGCCCCGGATGGAAGGATAGCATTCACACGTACAACCAACACATCTATGGATATCTATTTCATGAATACAGATGGTTCGGGGAGAGAGCTTATACTGCATAATGCCTCGGATCCGATCTGGACAACTAATGGAGAAAAGATTGTCTATACGGGCATTGGAGATAAAGAGAGCCAGCAGATATTTACTGCGAATGGTGATGGCAGTAATCCTGTCCAACTGACAAGTATGGCAGTGGCTAATTATTCCGGTACGGGTCCGCCGGCTTATGGTAACTATAATCCTCACTGGACACCCGACGGCAAAAAAATCATTTACCAGTCGGATATTGACAGCGGATTACCTGAGATCTGGAATATGAAAAGTGACGGCACTGATAAATTAAGGCTCACCAACAGTTACAGAAACAATGAGAATCCTGAAGTATCATCCGATGGAAAATATATTCTTTTTTCCTCCACCCGTAACCTGGCATATGAGTCAGAGATCTACGTGATGGATATTAACGGGGAAAATGAGACTCCCGTCTCAAAAAGAGCCGGAGATGAATGCTTCCCGGTTTACTTAAATAAATAGTCTAAATCTTTCTAATAACACAATCTTCTGATCGTCCACTTTAAGTCAAGTGTATACAGTTTTGACAGAAGCCCTATTTTCCTGAATACAAAGATCGGGGTCTCTGAAGAGGATATGGAGAAAATTATTGGTAATGCCATTAATGATGGCCGGTTCGATTTTGTACTGTTTGTTTATAACTATGTCATTGAAAAACAGCAAATATTGTTTTCTTTATAAATTATTATCTTTGCGATATGACAGACCATAAAGAAAATATTGACCATCCTCTTGAAGTCATACTGTTTATGGTTTTGTTTCTCTTTTTTGCCTTATCATTTTCGGATAAATCAGATTACCGGACTCTGGATAGAGGTCCATATTCATTTCAACATGAATTGGAAACAGGATTTCAGAAAAGTAATCTAAATGCTGTTATAATAGAATCGATAAAATGTCCCGCTGTCCCGATAACTGAAATACTATTAAATACTTTATCTGATAAATGTTCCGGCCTTTTAAATGAACGTTACAGGATAGCCGGCGATACCAGAATATTTTCCCGGCGTATCAAAATATTTCAGAATATACTGTATAAAACAGAACCCTTGTCTGTAACCGGATATAATATCTTTCATTTTACTTCATCCGATACTGAAGACTTACCGGTTTTAAGTTAATTCCACATTCTTACAGGATTGTATATTACCCCTCCTTTCAGGAGAAGGTTCTGATATTATTAACTTAAAACTTAAAATGATGAAAACATTATATTATTCACTGATCCCGATTATTATTTTCGTTTTTCTTGCATCGGGCTTTACAAATTATTCCGACTCACAAAAACACACTATACTGATTCAATCATCTGAGAAGATTGTTTCATCCGACATGCTTTCAATGTCTGCTGAAATAATTTCTCAAAGACTAAAAGATTTCAATGAAGGCAAATTTGACATTTCTGTTATTCCTGAAAATAAACAAATAGAGGTCAAATTAACCGGTGACTGGGATCTGCAGGCAACAAAAAGCCTGGTCATACACAAAGGAATGATTGAATTTTATGAAACCTACGATCATGACGGTTTAAATGAATTATTAAAAGGAAATGACTTTTTATTTTCACTTGTAAATAAAAGTGAACATGATAATTCAGGCACCAAGATAGGATGTACCTCTGCGTCAGAAGCAATAAATGTTAATGATTATTTGAAATCGATGGGACTGGAAAAGAAATGTAAATTTGCATGGACCCAGGATTTCGATAAAGCAGATGTTTGTCTTTATGCACTTAAGATTGATGGACAAAATAGTCCAATAATTACAGGAAATGACGTTGAAAGTGCAAAATATGATAAGGACAAAATCAGTATCAAGCTGAAAGAGAATGCTGCTGAATTGTTTTCTGAAGCAACAAAACGTAACCTGAATAATGTAATTGCAATGGTTCTGGATGGCAATGTGATCTCTGCACCGAAAGTAATGTCGGCGATCGAACAGGGTGAAATAGAAATTTCAGGCAGATTCACAAAAACTCAGGCTGGCTATATTGCATCTATTTTAAATAATGGAGTATTGCCTGTAAGTTTTAATGTCGTTGAATAGATTTCACAATAAAAGAGGCTGTATTACTATTACGGCCTCTTTTAATTACATATCTTAAAAGAATAAGAATATCATTATCAGGGTATTTTTTTTATCGTATTTTTATAAAATATCAAATCCTAAATCAATAAAGATCATGAAAAAAATTACCCTCATTTCACTTTTCATATTCATAATTTCAGGATTGGCGGCGCAAAAACCTCCTTTTTATAAGAACTTCATTGTTTCTGTCTATACCAGAGCCTATGAGGTTCGCGATATGGCCGACCAGAAAAAGCTCGAAGAGACCTGGAACCTGATAAGTCAGCAGGTAAAGATCGACAAGATATACCTTGAAACACATCGTGACCAGCTGATCGTTGATGAGAAAACACTACAATCTGCAATTAAATTCTTTAAATCGAAAGGAGTGAAAGTGGCAGGAGGCATAACCTACACCATTGATGAAAGCAATAACTTCGAAACCTTCTGCTATTCAAATCCTGAACACCGAAAGAAAGTAAAGGAGATTGCAGAATACACGGCAAAGTATTTCGATGAATTCATCCTCGATGATTTTTTCTTCACCAGCTGTAAATGCGATCTGTGCATAGCAGCCAAAGGTGATATGAGCTGGACGGATTACCGGTTAAAGCTTATGACCGAAGCTACCCGTGAGCTCGTCATTAATCCTGCCAAAGCGGTAAATCCCGATGTGCAGGTGATCATCAAGTACCCCAACTGGTATGAACATTTCCAGGGGCTGGGATTCAACCTCGAGACACAACCGGCCATGTTTGATGGTATATACACCGGTACTGAGACCCGTGATCCTGTTTTCACCGATCAGCATCTTCAGCAATATGAAAGCTATCTCATTGTAAGATATTTCAACAATATAGCACCGGGCCGTAACGGAGGTGGATGGGTCGATCCGGGTGGTGCTTTTTATCTTGACCGCTACGCTGAACAGTTCTGGCTGACATTATTTGCCAAAACCCCCGAGATAACCATGTTCGATTACAGGCAGCTTCAAACACCTTTTCGTCCGGCACAAAGGGGAGAGTGGCAGGGTACCGGGACCAGTTTCGATTATGATGAAATGCTGAAGCCAATACAATTATCCGGAGGAAAAACCATTGAACCATCAACAATTGCAAGGGCTGCCGGTATAACCTTTGAAAATGTCGATAAATTCCTTGCATTGCTTGGCAAACCTGTGGGAGTAATGAGTTATCGTCCATATCATGCTACAGGTGAGGATTTTCTTCAGAACTACCTTGGAATGATAGGAATCCCGATGGATATTTCCCCGAAATTCCCCACTGAAGGGAAAATGATATTACTTACCGAGTCGGCGAAATTTGATCCGATGATTGTGGAGAAAATTAAGAAGCGTTTGCAATCGGGTAAAAACGTCATGATCACATCCGGACTGCTAAGGGCTCTGCAGGGAAAAGGTATCGAAGATATTGTGGAACTCAGATATACTGACAGAAAGGCTCTTGTGACAGATTTCAGGGCCGGTTGGGGAAGAGGCGCAAAATCAGAACAGGAGATTTTGATCCCCCAGATCAATTATCTGACAAATGACTCATGGGAAGAGATAACTGCTACAAAAGGCGCAACAGGCTGGCCTATACTTCACAGGGCAGGATATTCTAAAGCATTTCTTTATGTACTGACCATCCCTGACAATTTCTCCGACCTCTACCAGTATCCACCTGAGGTTCTGAACCGGATCAGGGCAGTAGCAACACAGGATTTCAATATAAAGATTGAAGGACCCTCACAGGTAAGTCTTTTCTGTTATGATAACGGCACCTTTATAGTTGAGTCATTCCTTCCGGAACCTGTTACTGTAAAAGTGATCTCCAATGAACCTGTAAAGGTGATTAAGAACCTCGTTTCAGGTGAATCCATTGATGGCACTCTTGTCCCGGTATTTGCTTTCGGGAACAGGAAACCGGCCCCGACATATAGTTACGAGATAACCATCAAACCACATTCGTACATGGTGTTTGGGACGAAGTAGTTGCCGGGTCCTGGTTGCTAGTTGCTGGTTGCTGGGTCCTGGTTACTGGGTACTGGTTACTGGGTACTGGTTGCTGGGTACTGGTTGCTGGGTCCTGGTTGC
>CAZDOM010000058.1:0-19410 GCA_964507015.1 uncultured Rikenellaceae bacterium
CTGTTAATCTTGAATTTTATGATATTGAAACCACCACAGAGGTCCATAAAATGGGTATCCACACAATTGATCCCATTCTTGAAAAAAGAACACCTGATGCTCTTGTGGATGCTGTTTTTCAGAAAACCAAAAGTCTGATACAGGCTGGTAAGTTCCCTGTTATCGTTGGTGGCAACCATACTGTCAGCATAGGAGCCTTGAAAGCATTCTCGGAACACTATCACGGTCTGTCAGTATTACAGTTGGATGCTCATTCTGACCTCCGGCAGGAGTATGAAGGATCACGGTTTAACCATGCCTGTTCCATGGCACGAGCTCGCGAACTTGCACCCGTTGTCCAAATTGGTATACGTAGTGTATCAGCCGGGGAGGTGCCTTATATTGACAGGGGAAGGATATTTTATTCACATGAGTTATACTATGATAAATCGCTCTATAATAAAGCATTAGATATACTTTCAAATGATGTTTATATTACTTTCGATCTCGATGTTCTTGACCCTTCCATAATGTCTTCAACGGGGACACCGGAACCGGGAGGTCCTGATTATTATGAGCTGATGCATTTTCTCAGGGATGTGGCTCACAAGAAAAATATAGTTGGTTTCGATGTTGTTGAGTTATGTCCATCTACATCAAACAAAGCTCCCGATTTTATTGCAGCAAAGATTATTTACCAGCTGCTGAGTTATATATTTTGGAACAAGCTCTAAAGGGAGCTATAAACCCTGATTTTTTCGTTATTGTTATAGACATGTAGGATTTCAACCCCCCTTCAGGGGGGTAGGGGGGTCATACTTCTTCGCCTCCTCCCAAATCACATTCATCTCATCAAGATTCATATCATGAAGAGAAATTCCCTTCCTGATAGTCTCTTGCTCAAGATAATTGAATCGTTTTATGAATTTCCTGTTGGTCTTTTCAAGTGCAGCTTCGGGATCTATATCATAAAGCCGTGCAGCATTAATTATGGAAAACATAACATCACCCAGTTCTGATTCAATCTTTTCTTTATCGTGGTTGGTTATTTCGTTTTTTAATTCAGTAATCTCTTCCAGCATTTTATCCAATATCTGGTCAGCTTTTTCCCAGTCAAATCCAACACCTCTTACCTTTTCCTGGATCCTGTTGGCTTTAACAATAGCAGGCAATGAAGAAGGGACTCCCGATAAAACAGGTTTATAACCATTATCTTCCTTTATTTTGAGTTTTTCCCAGTTTTCTTCAACCTCAGTAGACCCTGACACTTTGACATCGGCAAAAACATGAGGATGCCTGTAAACAAGCTTTTCATTTATCCCTTTTAATACATCAGCTATTGTAAAATATCCTTTTTCTGATCCTATTTTTGCATAAAAAACAAGATGTAGCATCATATCCCCTAACTCATTCTTAACACCCTCCTTGTTTTTTGAGTGAATAGCATCAGCAAGTTCATATGTCTCTTCAATTGTCAGTTTTCTCAGGCTTTCCCAGGTCTGTTTCATATCCCATGGACAACTTACTCTCAGCCTGTCAATTATCGAAAGGAGTCTCTCAAATTCTTCTGTACTTCTTTTTTTTTCATTCATCAGCATTTGCATTAAAAGAGATGGTTTGGAGATGCCGGCTTAACATCATGATCGATACGCACAACCGAACCCGTCACAAGACTTAATAATTCCGTAACATTGGCCACGTTGATCGATATTTCCAGCTGGTCTAGAGAATTGAACCTTGCCAGCAATTCCCCTACCGGGACATCCCTGTATTTTTCAACAATCCGATCAGTGTAATTCTTATTGCTCTGTATCAGTATTCTGTATTTCTTTTTATCAAAAACCCTGTAGAATACCTCTCTTGTTATATTGGAAATTGCATTACCATACGAATCGATGAAGATTATACTTCCTGTTATTACATCCTTGTCAATTGTTGCTCTTAATGGTATTCTCTCACTTATGGTATCCAGTTTTTTGCCAAGGGCAGCAGGTTTTTTCCCTGATGCCAGATCAGCCGCCGCTTTAGCAAAAATCTCAAGCTCGTTAGTGCTTTTACCATGGTCGATACTTATAACCTCATCCGGATCAGAATTCAGGATCAGGTTGAAAATTCCGTTATCGGTCCCGATAAAAAAGTGATTCTTCGATTTGACAATAAGATAGTTCTTCCTTTCTTCAACCTCCGAATGAACACATATTATGTGAATAGTACCTTCAGGGTAATTATTCCATGTGTTCCTTACTACAAATGCTGCATGTGCAATATTGAAAACAGGAATGCTTGTGGCATTTTCAATTATTGTAGTCCCAGGACACAAACGGCATAATTCCCCCTTAATGATTCCCTGGTAGATATCTTCAGGCTTCCATTCTGTTGTTAATGTAATAACGGCCATAGGGAAAAAACTTATGGCAAAGATAATCTTCTAAAGAAAAATAAACTTACTTTGTACTGTTCAGTAGAACATTTTTATTGTTTTTTATTTAATGACAGAGATAGTAATTTTTCTTGAGGATATAGATCCTGTCGTTTTCTTCGGCACAAACAATATATTGCTTGATAAAATCCGCAGCTTTTTCCCGAAAATAAAAATACTTGTCCGGGGTAATGAGTTGAAATGTCTGGGGGAGGAATCTGAAATTACAATATTTGCAGAGAAATTCCATGAACTTATAGATTACTATCACAAATTTCATCGTCTTGATGAACAGGATATTGAAAAGTATTTTCTCAATGCGGAACATATGAAAACTGCCTCCAACGGAGATTTTGAACAAATACTGGTCTTCAGTACCAGTGGAAAACCTGTGAGGGCGCGGACTGTCAACCAACTTCTTCTTGTCACCGATTATAAGATCAATGATCTCATCATTGCAGAAGGACCAGCCGGAACAGGTAAAACATATACTTCTATTGCATTGGCAGTAAGAGCTTTAAAGGAAAAGGAGGTAAAAAAGATTATACTTACGCGGCCGGCTGTGGAAGCTGGTGAGAGACTAGGATTTTTGCCAGGAGATATGAAGGAGAAGCTTGATCCTTATCTTCAGCCACTCTATGATGCCCTGCATGATATGCTTCCCTATAAGAAACTTGAAACATGGCTGGAAGATGGAACCATACAGATTGCTCCTCTCGCTTTTATGAGGGGCAGAACTCTTGAAAATGCTTTTGTAATACTTGATGAGGCCCAGAATGCGACAATAAACCAGCTGAAAATGTTTCTTACCCGTATGGGTGTCAGCTCGAAATTCATTATGACAGGAGATACAACACAGATAGACCTTCCAAAAAGAAATGAATCGGGACTTCTCCAGGCAATACGTATTCTGAGAGGAATAGAAGGAGTATCAATAATTAAATTTGACGAACGCGATATTGTGAGACACAGACTGGTAAAAAATATTATCAAAGCTTATGAGCAGGAAGAAAAAGGAAAATCAGCAGAGGATGACAATAAATAAATAAACTGCAAATGGAAAAAACAATATTAAGCTCAGATTTTAAATTTCCCGGACAGAAAAGCATATATAAGGGAAAAGTAAGAGATGTCTATAATATTAATGATGAATACCTCCTCATGATCGTTTCAGATAGAATATCTGCATTTGATGTTGTTCTGCCAAGAGGTATCCCGTTTAAGGGCCAGATATTGAACCAGATAGCAGCTAAGTTTCTTGATGCCACTAATGATATTGTCCCGAACTGGAAAATTGCCACTCCCGATCCGACTGTTACATTCGGTTACAAATATGAACCCTATCCGGTCGAAATGATTGTAAGGGCTTATCTTACAGGAAGTTCATGGCGAACTTACAAATCAGGTGCCAGGGAAATCTGTGGTATTCCATTACCGGATGGAATGAGGGAGAACCAAAAGTTTCCGAAACCGCTTATAACGCCGACAACCAAAGCAGAACAGGGGAGGCATGATGAGGATATTTCGCGTGACGAGATAATTAAAAGAGGACTCGTTCCGGAAGAGGAATACAACCTGCTCGAAAAATACTCTATGGAAGTCTTCCTCAGAGGTTCGGAAATTGCTGCACGGCATGGCCTGATTCTTGTCGATACAAAATATGAGTTCGGAAAAAAAGAGGGGAAAATTTACCTGATAGATGAAATTCATACTCCCGACTCATCACGTTATTTTTATGCTGATGGCTACCAGGGAAGGTTCAATAATGATCTTCCCCAGAAGCAGCTTTCAAAGGAGTTTGTAAGAGAATGGCTTATGGCAAACGGATTCCAGGGGCAGCCCGGACAAAAGGTTCCGGAAATGACGGACCATTTTGTAGAACAGGTATCGGAAAGATATATTGAGCTTTACGAAAGGATAACAGGCGAAAAGTTTGTAAAAGCCGATATCACAAACGTCAGCAACAGAATAGAACAGAATTGTATGAGATTTCTGGAGACATTATAGAAAGTTATATATTGAATCAAAAGGTGAATATGCGATATCTCTTAGTATTTTCTCTCTTTCTTGCATTTACTGTACATGCTTCAGCCCAGGTTGTTGTTGAACGATCTAAAGATAAAGTAATTATCTCAGGGACAGTGTATTACATGCACCAGGTAAAGAAAGGAGAAACTGCATATTCTATATCAAAAGCTTATGGGATAACTGTCGAGGAGCTTGTAAAGGAGAATCCCGCCGCACTTTATGGTATCAATGAAGGACAGCTCCTGAGGATCCCGTACGTTGAAGATATGCCGGAAAATCAACGGACAGATGACACTTTGGTGAAGACGCCAAGGGATGAATCAAGGTATATTTACCATAAGCTTCAGCCCGGGGAAACAGTCTATGCACTTTCAAAATTATATGGTGTCTCTGAAAATGAAATTATAACTTCAAACCAGGGTATAGACATAAACAAGCTTCCTGTCGGGGCCGAAATAGCTGTTCCCAGGAGAGAGTTCAAAGTAGTTAAACAGGATTTTGAAGTACAGGATAAGACATATTTCTTTCATAAAGTGGAAAGAGGAGAATCACTTGCTTCAATTGCACAACAGTATGGAATAACACTCAGGGAACTCAGAAGAGAGAACAGGAATATTCGATTCCCTCAGGTCGGTGATTATGTCAGAATCCCGGTTGTCTCCATACAGGAAGCAGCTACTCCTGAATTACCTTTTGCTGACAGTACAGTATTTGAAGCCGGGATACCGGACTTAATGCCGGTGCCTGCTGAATATACGCCTGTGAAGAATCTCAGGGGTAGAATTAATGTTGCAGTATTACTGCCCTTCTATCTCAGTGAAAATGCTGTAAGAACAGATATCGATTCTTCAAATATTGTAAAGGGGAAACATATCTATAAAACCCTTAATCGTTCCAACGATTGGATCTATCCCCGGAGTATCGGATTCCTGGAAATGTATGAAGGTATCCTGCTGGCTGCAGATACCCTGCGTGCCCTGGGACTGGATATTAATTTTTATGTATATGATATCGGAAGCGATACTGTAAAACTGACAAGGTTAATTCTTGAAGGTAAATTAGCAGGAATGGATCTGATAATAGGACCTGTTTATTCTTATAACCTTGATGCCGTTGCATCATATGCTGGCAGCCTGGGGATTCCTGTAGTGTCACCGGTACCATTAATGAATAATTCTGTACTAATTGATCATCCAACTCTCTTTATGGCTAACTATTCCCTTGAAGTGTCACAAAATGCAATATCAGAAAAGATCACGGAATATTACAACGATAATTTTGTGCTCATTCATGCAGATACTACAGGGATTGACCCTGGAATAATATATTTCAAGGATAAGTTGTTGGGTGAACTAAGTACCAGATTGCCGTATAAAGAGATCAAATTCAAGGAATTCCTTTTTTATAGCAGATCTGTCTTCAACAACGACTCTATTAACAGACTTGCTCAGACACTATCTGAAGACTATGGTAATATTGTTATTGTAGCTTCTGAAGCAGCTCCGGTTATAAGTGAATCGCTTATGGACCTTCATACTCTCTCAAAAGACTATCAGATAAAAGTATTCGGGTATCCGGTCTTGAGAGGACTTGATAACCTGGATCCCAAATACTTGTTCGATTTGGATATCCTGATGTTTTCTCCATACTGGATCGATTATTCGAGACGGGATGTCAGGAATTTTAATTCTGACTTCAGGAAGAAATTCTTCACAGAACCCGGTGAACTGAGCTATGCCTGGCAGGGTTATGATATTGCCTATTACTTTATAAGCGGACTGGCAATTCATGGCAGAGAATTTATTTTACATCCTGAGATACACAATCCTGATCTGCTTCAAACAAGGTTTGATTTCCGCCGGAAAGCATGGAGTGATGGATTTGAGAATCAGAACCTTTATCTTATCAGATATTCAAAAGATTTTGAAATTGAGCTGGTAAGTGATTCGGAACAAATACAGGATTGGTGAATATATAAAGTGCTGCAATTCCTTAATGTTAATAAAAATTAACAATCGGGAATAATTGAATTAGAATCATTGTCTATATAACAGATAATAATGGAAGTGTCCTACAAGCTGGCTGGCGATGATGAACTGGTTAAGGCTTCACTGGATGGTGATAAGCTGGCATTTGGGGAGATAGTGGAACGTTACCGGAAGGTGGTTGCCCGTACAGTGAAAGGGATGCTGGGCGATACAGTTTATGCTGAGGATATCGGGCAGGAAGTATTTATAAATCTTTATAATTCTTTACCCGGTTTCCGAGGCGAGGCAAAATTGTCAACATATATTCAGAGAATAGCAGTTAACCTTACTCTGAATGAGATTAAAAGAAGAAAACGTTTCTTATCGATGTTTTCTCATAAAGGGAATGATGAAATGAGTGAAATTGAAATTGCAGATTCAGGCAATGAGGAAAAGCTGGAAGCAAAAGAACTTGTTAACAAGGCCATGGAAAGCCTTAATCCTAAATTCAGAATAGTTATGACAATGAGGCTATTACAAGGTTATTCCACAAAGGAGACTGCCGAAATCCTTAACCTCCCGCTGGGTACTGTACTTTCAAGGCTTTCAAGAGCCCAGGAACAATTAAAGGAAAAACTGAAACAATTATGAATTCTTCAGAATTAAAGAAGCTTATTATTCAATCACTTGATCCGGAAAAAAATACGGAGGAAATAACCGGTAAACTGGATAATAATGGTATATCCTTTGATTTCAGAAATGGTTTTACCGAAAAAGTCCTGAACAGGTTATCTTCTAAAACACTTGTCGTTACTCGTGAGATAGAGTTCAGGAGAAACCTTAACCAGGTTTTTTACAGAATCGCTTTTACAGGAATTGTAGCAATCATAATTCTTATGTTATCGATTTTCATTTCACAGGATTCCTTTTCATTCAATTCATTATTGGGGCTGGGTGACAGCTATGATGAAACCATCGTATGCCTGTTGACCGGAAATTAAGATGAAATTACTATGAAAGCAAAACCAATATTATTAGTTATTATTACCCTGTTGATCGGATTTATTCTCGGGTGGCTTACTTCTGCACAGGTGAGGATACAAAAACTTAAACCTGTAAGGTTATATTATTCCGAAGAGAGGTTTATGGAGGGTTTCTTTAATATCATCCAGCCTGATGAAATACAAAAAGCCGAGATTGAGAAGATACTCGATAAATATGCAAAGTTAAACAGTGAATTGCAGGCTGATTTCAGAAAGGAGTTTGATGCAAATATGAAAGCATTCAGAAAAGAGATTGATTCAAAACTTACAAAGGAGCAGCTTGCAAGGCTTAAAGAGCTGGATGAACGTCGCCAGGAGATGATAAAATATAGCAGGAGAAACAGGAATGATTCCACCTTTACACGCAGATTCGGGCCTGACGATCACAGAGATTCGCAAAGAGGAACATTCCATGGGGACAGACCACAGGGTCAGCCTCCGGGATCGCCGCCACCACCGCCTGATACATCGCGTTTATTCGATGATAAATAGGAGATAGTCAAGAAGTATAGGGAGATCATCCGGATTTACACCCAGACTGACAAGAAGATCTTTGTCCTCAGTGAAAATTGTGACAAACTGATCTTTTGAAATTTCACCGCTGATAATGCTTTGCCGGTATAGATCTACTGCCTCTTTTTTCCTTTCACGGCATAAAGCCAGATGGCCCATATTGATGAGGTCATGGGCTTTTAATTTATCTGCCGAGAGCTGTTCATAATATTTATCAGAGTCATCAAACCTGCCAAGAGCAAAATAGCAAAATGCTATTGGTCTTAATATCTTTATGTTACCCGGATCGTTATATTCAATCTTGAAATAATATTTCAAAGCTTTTTCATACTCTTTCAGATCGAGATAACAATGAGCTATCATAATAGTGGTATGCATGTTGTCAGGTTCCATTTCTCCTGCCTGGATATAATATTCCAGTGCTTCATCATTTTTCCCCAGGCGACGCAGACAAAATCCTATTTTCTTCAGTGTCCATATTTTCCTGTCGATCAATTCAGCCATACGATAATATTTCAGAGCCTCATCATAATCGAAATTCTGCTGATAACAAAAACCTGTCTTTTCATATAATTCGGCATCATCCGGTTTCCCTTTTACATGTTTTAGAAATAAAGAGAGAGCATCATCATAAAAATCTTTGCTGAAAAAATAGTCAGCAAGTCCGGCTTCTGCTTCTGCTGCATTACATGTCAGCCTGAAAAATTCCGAATTGTAAATGTCAAGTCTGCCTGTAAAAATATCTTCAAATTCCTGCTTGTAGGGAGAGAGTTTGAAGAATCTGTAAATATCCTGAAGGTATTGAGTTACATTGGTCCTGAATTTCTTTGCCGGATCTGTTACTGAATCATCCTCATTCAATTGTTGCAGTCCGTCAAGCTCCATACGGAATACCTTAAGCATCATTGTTTTCTGTGTTGCAGGCAGGTATTTAAGGTTCAGGATCAGGGAGTATTTATCGGAGTTGCAGATAAATGGAGTCTGATACATTGCTTCAGCAAGCTCATTTGTTCCTGGTCCCAGTACTTCGTCCCTGAAGATCTCATTAAGTATCTCATGATCAGGATAAAATGGCACAAACCAGTTTTGAAAATCCTTAAAGAAATCAAAATTTTTCAAGTTGGAGAAGGCCGACATATAAACATCAGCACCTTCCATCTGAAGGTTTGTCAGTTCCTCCATAGTTTTAAATATCTCCTCTGAGTCATTGAAAACTGTAGACCAGTCGGGATTTTTATCTTCATCATTTTCTTTCGGAAGAATCTTATCAAGGTCAAGTTTCTCTTCAATCCTGGGTTTAAGCTTTGCTACCTGGGGCAGAATTTCATCATGGAGCTTTTTACTGAGTTTTTCCGTTTCGCGCGACCTTATAGTCTGAAGTACAATGATCCTGCAATGTTCCCTGAAGCTTTTTGTTTTTGACATTTTGGTTATTCTCGAGACTATTTCAGGATAGAGAAGAACCCTGCCGTTATGATAATGAAGATTCAGTATTACTCCCGATAAAGCTCTCTCCATCAGCTGTTCCTGCCCCGATTCATAAACATCCATCAGGTGAAACAGCTTTTCAGGCTGCCATACTCTTAAGGCACTCAATGTGATAGCAGTAGTAAAAATACTCGATTCATACCACCTGAATTTTTCTGAAGTGAGGATTATTTTAATGAGACTCTCCTCTGCTTCTCCATAATTATCAGAAAGCCAAAGATGATTAAAGATGTTTTTAATGAGTTGTTTGTGCTTAACTGAGATCTCTGAGTCAGGATCCGGATTGATCTCGTTACTTAGCTTCAGCCATTCATCCAGATCAGATTTGAACATCAGGTCATCAACCTTTTCAACAATTGTTTTACCACTTAATTTCTGTTCTTTTTCTGTCTGCTGTTTGACCCAGTATGTATGCCATCCTGAAAAATGTGACAATATGTCCTGTCTTACCTTGTCTGAAAGCTCAAGAATCGATTGAATAAGCTTGATATAAACCTTGTCACGCTCCGGGTCCTTTATGCCTTCGATGGTGTAAGTCAGCATATTTCTGTAGGTTATAACCAGGTTATCTAATTCATCACGAAGGTCACCCGATGTGACATTTGTGGTCATATCTACAAGAATATCAAGGCTTTGCTTTATCTTCTTCTTTTTGACATAGGAGCAAAGCTGCTTATGCTGCTGTATGGTTTTTTTAATATCCATTTATTACCCTGCTGGTTAAAAGTTAAAAGATTCTGACAAATAACCAGAATAACGATAATTTATGAACAACAATCGGGCCGTAACAAACAGACCTGGCGTAATTCAGGAAATGTATACACATACATGAATAAAAGAGGATAAAACATCTTCATACTCTTTACATCGTCAGGGGCAACACGTCTGTAGGTCTAACCAGCAACCAGCAATCTTATTTCGAATCTCTCAGTTGTTTAAACTCGGATCCGGGTTTCCATTGCGGGAAGAAATCGGAGTTGGCAAGCTGGTACCCAATTGTAAAAGCCATTGCGGCATCCTCCGCCATTCCTTCAAAATTCCAGGTTTCAGGATCGTAATTGTCAGCTGCCCTGTGGTAACGGTTTTCAATATAATCCTTCACCATGGCTGTTGCCCATTCCTTTCCATGTTCACGACTTTCAGTACTTCCTTTTGCATATAAAGAGGGTACTCCTTTGGCAGCAAAACTGAAATGATCAGACCTGAAATACATTCCCGTGTGTACATCGGGATCAGCTGTTATATAACGATCCTGCATGGCCGCTGCAATAGCTGTCAGACTATCAAGATCAGATTGTCCGTAACCGATGATAGTAACATCTTTCATGCGTCCGATGGGAAGGATAGCGTCATTATTAATACAGGCAACAGTTTTTTCTATTGGAACAGGAGGGTGGTCAGCATAGTATGCTGATCCTAGCAGTCCCTGCTCTTCGGCAGTAGGGAAGAACAGGATTATACTCCTTGAAGGTTTTTTCTTAAGTGTAGAAAATGCCTTACCAACAGAAAGTTCCCATGCAATAGATGATCCGTTATCAACGGCACCATTATATATTGAGTCTCCGTTTTCTGCCTCACCAACTCCAAGATGATCCCAGTGTGCTGAGTAGACTATACACTCATCAGGATTTTCTGATCCTCTAAGTATACCTGCTATATTTAACGATTTATTATACCTGATGCTGTTATGAATGGTCATTGAAATATTGGTTTTTAGATCAAATCCCGTGAATTCACTATTACAGGCATCCATCCTGAGCCTGCTTACATTGTATCCACAATATTCAAAGAGAGCATCAGCGGCAACAGCTGAAAACCAGCCGGTGAACTGGCAGAGTGATCTGTTTGAATCAGCACTCTGCAGGTAGAAGTTAGGAGTCATCGCACTTTTACGCGGAACATTGTATCCATAACCGGCCCCTTCTGTCTCATGTATTATCAGAATTCCGGCAGCCCCCTGCCTGGCAGCCTCTTCATATTTGTATGTCCACCTGCCGTAATAGGTCATTTCCCTTCCTTTAAACAGTAAGGTGTCACCAGTATATAGCCCGGGGTCATTTACCAGTACAACAACTGTTTTCCCTTTAACATCAAGACCTGCATAATCATCCCATCCATATTCAGGAGCAACAATACCAAAACCTGCAAATATCATCTTCGAGTTTACAATTTCAACAGTCTCCTTTAATTGAGGTGAAATAACTGTTACTTTGTCCGGAACATTGAAACTGAAGATTTCTTTTGATGATTTTGTAATCGTTACACTATTGATGGATGAATTGATCTCCGATAATGGCACCTCCTGGAAATAACTCCCGTTGAAGACGGGTTCAAAACCTATTGCCTCCAGCTGGCCGGAAAGATATTCTGTTGTTAAAGTTTCACCTTCTGTAAATGGTGCCCTGCCCATGAACCTGTCACTTCCTACAACGGAGACATACTCTTCAAGATCATTGGTGTTTATACTTTTAATTGCATTTTCAAAATCATAATTACCTGAATTACAGGCATTAATAATCAATAACACAAGTAAATAAGGAGTAAATTTTTTCATAATTCAGTGGTTTGTTTGTATACGCAATTTAATGTAAAAATAATATATGTTTAAAAAACTCCTGACAGGTTTTTTATACTAGTTCTTATTCTTATTTTTACGAATCATTTAAATTGTACAGTTTAATTTTAAATTCACCTTCATGAATAAATTCAATTTAGTAAAGATCTTTTTGATCTTTCTCCTTTCATTATTATTTACAGGCAATCAGACATTTGCTCAGAGGCCAATGAGAAATCCAAACCAGGTTGCTATTCTTGGTTGGACAGATGACACACATTACCTGATCCGCACTTTTGATACGGACAAGAATCCTGTAGTACAGAATGTAAACATCAAATCCGGTAAAGGGAAGGTTGTTCCACCATCAAAATCAGACCGGGAAATAATTGGAGAATTGCTTCCTGTGATATATACTCTGGAGATGGGTGATGTTATCAGTCCTGATGTAAACAGTGTGATTTTGATCAGGGAGAATGACTTGTTCTATTTTAAAAAGGATGATAAAGAACCACGCCGACTGACAAATGACACCATTGATGAGATAAATGTCAGGTTTTCTCCTGATGGTTCGAAGATTGCATATACCAGGGGAAAAGACCTCTATGTGTATGATCTGGTTAATGACAGGGAAATAAGGCTTACTACGGATGCCTCCGACAGAATTTACAACGGTTATGCTGCATGGGTGTATATGGAAGAGATACTCGGCAGGGCAAGCCGCTATGCTGCTTTCTGGTGGTCGCCCGACGGTTCAAAAATTGCATACCTCAGAACAGATGAAAGCGATGTGCCAGTATTCACTCTCAACAGGCTTGATGAACCCGATGGGATACACGGACTGCTTGAGCAGGTTCCTTATCCGAAAGCTGGAGATCCCAATCCTAAAGTAAAAATGGGAATAGCCGATATTTCAACAGCCAGGACTACATGGGTTAAAACCGATTATACTGTTGACCAGTATATTGCATGGCCTTTCTGGACACCTGACAGTAAGAAAATGGCTATCCAAATAGTGAACCGCGACCAGAACGATCTGACAATAATACTTGCTGATCCTGAAACAGGTGATTATACCACTATTTATAATGAAACACGAAAGACATGGGTGGAATTTCGTGAAGATATACAGGTTCTGGAAAATGGAACAGGTTTTATCATAAGGAGTTATAAAAGCGACTGGGAGAATCTCTACTATTATAGTTGGGATGGCAGCCTGAAAGCACAACTTACAGATTTTGATTTCAGGGTAAACTCAATCAGCAGGGTGGATGAGGAAGCTGGGGTAGTATATTTTACTGCAACAGGAGAAGAATCAACAGATAATCATGCCTACAAGGTTGGTATTGATGGAAAGAATCTTATGAAATTAACAGCAGCAGAAGGCATCCATACCGTGAGTATCTCCCCCCGTGGAAGTTATTATATTGACACATGGAACAGCATTAAGAGCCCGGGATCAATTATTGCATACGACAGTAAGGGAAAAGAGCTGAGGGAAATTCATAAGTTTGAACACTCTGAATATAATCCGGAAGAGGACTCAAAATCTGAGATGGTTATGATTATGACATCCGATGGACTATACAATATGCCTGCCATAATTACATATCCGCTTAATTTTAATCCGTCAGAAAAATATCCTGTAGTCTTCACAATATATGGCGGACCCGATTCAAAGAATGTATATAACAGGTGGCTGGGAGATAATCCTTCGTGGTACTCTCAGAATGGTATAATTACTTTTACAGTTGATCACCGGGGTTCAGGCCAGTTCGGTAAAAAGGGACTTGACTACATGTACCGTAGTTTGGGTAAATGGGAAATCCTCGATTACGAAGATGCAGTGAAATGGCTTCTTGAAAAGCCCTTTGTCGATGGAACGAGGATGGGGATTACAGGAAGCTCTTATGGCGGATATATGACCTGTCTCGCCCTGACAAAAGGAGCTGATTACTGGACACACGGGTTTGCCGGTTCTTCAGTTACTGATTATCGTCTCTATGACAATATATATACGGAAAGGTATATGGATAAACCTCAGGATAATCCTGAAGGTTATACAGATGGTTCTGCACTCACATGGGTTAAGAATTACAAAGGAAAACTTTATATGACTCATGGAGATATGGATGATAATGTCCATATGCAAAATTCCATATATCTTATTTCAAAGCTTGAAGATGAAGGAAAAAGATTTCAGTTTATGTTGTATCCTAACGGTCGTCATGGCTGGGGAGGTGCTAAAGCTTTACATTCAAGAAATGAGCAGTATAATTTCTGGCTGGAAAATTTCTTCGGAGGTAATAACTAAACTCTAAATTCAAAAATTCTTTTTATGGTTACAGGTATCCTGAAAGAAACAGGAACAGAAAAGAGGGTGGCAATGCTTCCGGGTGAGGTTGCAGCTCTTAAAAAACTTGGAGTTGATATACTAACAGAGAGTAATGCAGGAGAAAATGCTTATGCTTCAAATGAAGAGTATAAGAATGCAGGGGCAGAAATTGTCTCCCGTAAAGAGCTCTTCGAAAAATCATCACTGATCATTTCAGTGGACCATATTCCTGAAAGTGACCTGAAAAACTGCCGGGAAGGGCAGGTGCTTTGTTCCATGCTTAATCCGGCAGAGAATGCAGAGTGGCTCGAAAAAGCCAGGGTACAGAAACTTACAGTACTTGCCCTGGATATTATACCAAGAACCACAAGAGCCCAGTCAATGGATATTTTATCATCAATGGCTACTGTATCGGGTTACAAAGCTGTCCTGCATGCAGCATCCTTATCCCCCCGTTTTTTCCCGATGTTCATGTCAGCAGCAGGTACAATAAAGCCATCACGCGTATTGATACTGGGAGCAGGAGTGGCAGGTCTGCAGGCTATTGCAGTTGCAAGAAAACTGGGTGCAGTTGTTGAGGTATTTGACGTCCGTTCTGCAGTAAAGGAGGAGGTAAAAAGCCTTGGCGGTAAATTTATTGAAGTGGAGGGAGCAAAAGAAGACGCAGCAGCCGGTGGTTATGCCGTGGAACAGTCGGAAGATTTCAGGAAACGCCAACAGGATCTTATTCAGCAAAGAGCAGCAGCATCTGATGTCGTAATAGCCACAGCCCAGATACCAGGGAAGAAGGCACCTATATTGATTCTGAAAGATACAGTAAAGAGGATGAAGCCCGGTTCTGTAATTATAGACCTGGCTGCATCAACAGGTGGTAATTGTGAACTAACTGAAGATGGTAAAGTATTGGTTATTGATGGAGTTACTATTGTCGGGAAATCAGACTATCCTTCAGATATGCCTTCTGATGCAAGTAAAATGTTTGGTTCAAATATTATTAACCTGATGAAGATACTGGTCGATAAAGAGGGTAATCTGGTACTCAATATGGAGGATGAAATAATTAATGGCACCACTGCAGTATATGGAGGTGAATATATCAGCCAGCGTTTAAAACAATTACTTAACATAAAATAATCCTGATCATGGAAAATATATTTGACTTTTTCTTACAACACAGGGAAGCAATCTTCATAGTTATCCTGTCAATATTTCTGGGTATTGAGGTCATCAGTCATGTACCTGCAGTACTGCATACACCCTTAATGTCAGGAGCTAATGCAATTCATGGAGTAGTGATTATAGGTGCGATTATTGTTATGGGACATGCAGAATCAACAGGTTCAATGATATTGGGATTTCTTGCGGTTATCCTGGGAACCCTGAATGTCGTTGGCGGGTTCGTTGTTACCGACAGGATGCTGGAGATGTTTAAAAAGAAGAAGTAATCAACATATAATAAAAGATCATTTAAATGAGCGATATAACACAGTTTTTGTCTGGTAACTCAATTCTTGAGATAACATATATTGTGGCTTCAGTACTTTTTATTTTAGGACTGAAAATGTTAAGTCACCCCCTGACTGCCCGCAGGGGTAATATACTTGCTGCTTTCGGAATGGGTTTTGCCATTGTTGCCACTATATTGTTTCACAGGAAGGATGGTGAACCTATTGGTAATATTCCCTATATCATAGTTGCTATAATCATTGGAACAGCTATTGGCTGGATAATAGCAAAAAAAGTAAAAATGACAGCTATGCCCCAGCTTGTTTCATTCTTCAATGGAATGGGAGGTGCTGCGGCCGCTCTTATCTCAATGATGGAGTTTCCGCATGTAAGTCCCGAACTTATAGCAAGAAGCGGTATGGCCAACGGTCATGTGCTTGCAATACTTCTGGGACTCATGATCGGTACGGTATCATGGGCAGGTAGTATGATAGCATATGGTAAACTTGACGGATGGATCGGTGACCTGAGAATAAAATGGATGAAATATGTGAACCTCACTATACTGGCAGTACTTATCGGCTTCATAGTGTTCATTATGACACGTAACGTAACATCAGCTACCGAGCTTACACCTTACATATATATAATGTTTGCTGTGGCAGTGGTTTACGGTGTTCTTTTTGTAATGCCTATTGGTGGTGCTGATATGCCGGTTGTGATCTCGCTTCTGAACTCTTTCACAGGTGTCGCTGCAGCAATGGGTGGTTTCCTGTACAATAACCAGGCAATGCTTACAGGCGGTATCCTTGTCGGCTCAGCCGGTACAATACTTACAGTATTGATGTGCAAGGCCATGAACAGGTCACTTTTAAATGTTATTGTTGGTGTCTTTGGAGGTGGTGGAGCAGCAGCCGATGACGGTGGAGGCACTGTTAAAGAGATAACTTTATCCGACGCAGCTGTGCTTTTGAGTTATTCAAAAAAAGTAGTTATAGTACCCGGTTACGGACTTGCAGTGGCACAGGCTCAGCATATTTGTCATGAACTCGATAAACTCCTGGAAGAGAAGGGAGTAGAGGTGAAATATGCAATTCACCCTGTAGCCGGACGTATGCCCGGGCATATGAATGTATTGCTTGCCGAAGCAGATGTGCCTTATGAACAGCTTATTGAAAGTGATGAGATTAATCCTGATCTGCCAAATACTGATGTAATTGTTATTATAGGCGCTAACGATGTTGTTAATCCTGCTGCGGAGGATGATCCCTTAAGTCCGATATATGGTATGCCCATTGTAAAAGCAAGGGAGGCAAGGAACATTATTGTTATGAAACGTGGCATGGGGAAAGGTTATGCCGCCATTGAAAACAAGCTCTTTTTTAACGATAAAACAAGAATGTTGTTCGGAGATGCTAAAGCTACTCTGCAAAACCTTGTAAGTGAGGTTAAAGATCTATAATGAATTCTAGTTCCAGGAATCTGACCCTTCTTCGGTCTGCTATGAAGCAGGCCGGCATCGATGTTTTTATAACTGTTGTATCAGATCCCCATATGAATGAAAATATTCCTGAACACTGGCAGATTGTAAAGTGGTTGACAGGATTTGACGGATCATCAGCTACGGTTGTTATAACTGATTTATTTGCAGGACTATGGACTGATTCGAGGTATTTTATCCAGGCTGAAAAACAACTCAAAGGTACCGGCTACAGTCATATGAGACCAGGGCCGGTTCCGGATGAAAGCTATATCGACTGGCTTAGCCGGAATATCCCGGATGGTTGCAGGATAGCATTGGATAGCAGGATATTCCCGGTAATTAAGTACAGGAAGCTGGAATCAAAATTGAAACACAAGAGGGTAATTTTTGCAACAGACCAGGACATTATTCCTGAGATATGGTCCAGCAGACCTGTACTTCCTTCATCTCCCGCATTTGATCATCCGGTTGAATTCTCAGGAAGAGAACGACTGGCTAAAATCACAGAAGTAAGGGACCAGATGAAAATTCTGAATGTCAATTATCACCTGCTTACTTCCGTTGATGATATCATGTGGCTTCTGAACATCAGAGGCAGTGATCTGCCATACGCTCCTTTAATGCTATCATTTGCTATCATTGGCGAGGAGCAAATACTCCTGTTTGCAGGAGGAGACAGGATCACTCCTGCCCTGGCAAAAGAATTTGATAACCTCGGTATCGTAATACTTCCCTATGAAGAGGTTTCAGCTATGCTTTCATCACTTCCGGAAGGATCATCTATTCTGTTATCGCCAGATACAACCTCTGCTGCACTCTATTTTTCTATTCCGGGAGGAGTAAAAATAATTGAGGATGTAAGTATCCCTACAAGGTTGAAGGCGATTAAAAACAGGACGGAGATCGGGAATATTGAAAAGGTAATGATAAAGGATGGTGTTGCCCTGACAAAGTTCTTTTTCTGGATCGAAAGCAGTATCCGGCAAATTCCTATGACTGAGATATCACTGGCAGGAAGACTTGTAAAATACAGGTCAGTAAACAACGATTTCCTTGGATCCTCTTTTGCTCCGGTTATAGCTTTCAATGAGCATGCAGCCCTGCCTCATTATTATGCTAAATCTGAAACCGATTCAATCATTGAGGAAAATGGTATTCTCCTGGTAGATTCCGGTGGCCACTATTATGGTGGTACTACTGATATTACCCGGACAATATCATTGGGGAAACCTTCAATACAGCAAAAGAGGGACTTTACACTGATCCTTAAAGGACATATAAATCTTGCACTTGCCAGGTTTCCGCTTGGAACAAAAGGATACCAGCTTGATATATTGGCTAGAAAACATTTGTGGGAGCATGGACTCAACTATGGACATGGAACCGGGCACGGGGTAGGGTACTGCCTGAATGTTCACGAAGGTCCTCAGAATATTAGTCCTTCCTGTAATAAAACTCCGATTGAACCGGGGATGCTGATATCAAATGAACCTGCATTATACAGGGAAGGTGAATATGGAATACGAATTGAGAATCTTGTCCTCTGCTACGAGGACGAAGAGACCGATTTCGGACAGTACCTTAAATTTGATACAGTCTCTTTAAGTTATTTAGATAAATCATTGATTGATAAAACATTGCTCGATCTGGAAGAGATAGAATGGCTTAATAAGTATCATCAGGAAGTCTATGAAAAACTAAGCCCGGGTTTAACTGACGAAGAAAGGAATTGGCTCAATAAAAAAACAGAGTCGCTATAATTAATCTTCTATTTAATATTCTTAATTCAGCTTTCATTTGGCAGGTTATTGGCCTCATCCCCCCGCCCGGGGGAGAAGGGGGAGCTAACCTCCGTGTGTCAGGCAAAAGCCCCTCTCCCTTGGGAGACGGGTTGGGGTGAGGTAAATTGAAAAGGAGAGAACCTGGTTTAAGGAAAAGACTGACCTTCTTTGATTTGTGCTTTATCTCTGTGTCACTCTGTGACTCCTCAGTGGAACTTTGTGTAAGTTCTTTGATAATGTTTTTATTACACAGACGTCCACAGATTTTTATCATCGTATAGTTTCCTGTATTTGAGTAAGGTCGATTACCGGAAATTCAGTAATTCTCAATTTTGCCGCACCATATGGTACCAGTTCTATTATTTCAGGTGTGC
>CAZDOM010000059.1:0-18490 GCA_964507015.1 uncultured Rikenellaceae bacterium
TAGCTCCTACTGTTATAACAACAGAAGTTACTGATCTTACCCTTAATTCTTTAAAATCAGGAGGAAATGTCATATCTGACGGAGGAGATGAAGTAACATCACGCGGAATGTGCCTGAGTACAAATTCAAATCCCACTACTTCCGACTGGTCTACATACGATGGTTCCGGGATCGGAGTATTTATCAGCAGTTTTACCGGCCTCTCTGCTAACACAACATATCACATCAGGGCATATGCTACAAATTCCGTTGGCACATCCTATGGAGATGATATCCAGGTTACCACTCTGGCATCTGAATCTGTCCCTATAGTTACGACAACTGCCCTTACAGCAATAACCACTTCATCAGCTGTTTCCGGAGGCAATATTACTTCTGACGGTGGAGCATGGATATCAGAAAGAGGAGTTTGCTGGAGTACTGAAGCCGATCCAACTGCTTCATTAGCAACCAGAACATCTGATGGAAGCGGGACAGATGAATTCACGAGCAATGTTACTGGTTTGCAGGGAGGTACAACTTATCATTTGAGAGCATATGCAACCAACTGGGTAGGTACCGGATATGGGGAAGAGCTTATATTCACTACAGAACCAGCTGTAATTGCAACAATTACAACCAACGCTGTTACGGAAAATCTGGGTACCACAGCGACAAGCGGAGGTAATATAACTTCTGACGGTGGTGCAATGATCACAATGCGGGGTGTCTGCTGGGGACCAACCATTAACCCGACTATATCAGATTCCTGGACTGAAGATGGAACCGATGCAGGAAGCTTTACCAGTCTGATAACCGGATTAGCGGTAGGTACTACTTATCACTTAAGGGCCTATGCTACCAATGCCATAGGAACAGCATACGGACAGGATATTGAATTTACAACACCGAATATACCTGAACTGATAACTTATGATGCTTTGTCAATAACACCGGTATCAGCAACAGTCGGAGGTAATATAACATCCGACGGCGGAGCATCGCTCACAGAACGTGGAATATGCTGGAATACATCACCTGATCCTACAACAGACCTGGCCACAAAAGTAGCATATTATTATGCAGGGACAGGTGACTATTACTGTGATTTAACAGATTTATCAGCCAGTACTACTTACTATGTAAGAGCCTATGCTATCAATTCAGCAGGAACCTCTTATGGCAACAGTATAACCTTCACAACACTTCCTCCGGTTGTTGCTACAGTTTATACATGGGGCGCATCCGCAGTTACTTTAGATGCAGCTTCATCGGGCGGAGAAGTAACTGCTTCTGGTGGTGCTACTGTTACAGCAAGAGGCGTCTGTTGGAGCACTGCAACAGGTCCTACGGAGTTGCTTTATACGAAAACAATTGACGGTTCAGGCACAGGAACATTCACAAGTGCTGTTACATCACTGGCAGCCAACACTACTTACTATCTCCGTGCCTATGCAACAAACAGCGCCGGTACTTCTTATGGCGAAGAAGTGATATTCAAAACATCTCATTCAACACTTACTGATGTTGAAGGTAATATATATTATGCCGTCGAAATCGGAACTCAGATCTGGATGAGGGAAAACCTTAAAACAACAAAATACCAGGATGGTAATTTTATACCAAATGTAAGTGATGGAGGAATATGGAGTACACTTACCACAGGTGCTTATTGCTGGTATGATAACGATGCTGCAACATATAAAAATACCTATGGAGCTTTGTATAACTGGTACACAATTATCGACAGCCGGGTACTCTGTCCCACAGGATGGCACGTACCGACAGATGCAGAGTGGACAACCCTGGCAGACTATTTAGGTGGTGAAAGTGTTGCGGGAGGCAAATTGAAGGAAACCGGCACAACCCATTGGTACGATCCAAATACTGGTGCAACAAATGAAACAGGTTTCACCAGTCTCCCCGGAGGTTACCGCACAGAGTATGGCGATTTCTATGAAATTCGTTCCACCAACCATTTATGGAGTTCTGAATTATATTCTGGTAACTATCCATGGTACCGTTACCTGGGCTACTCAATGACCAATATTTACAGAGGATATGGCATTAAAGCATCAGGAATGGCAGTAAGATGTGTTAAGGATTAACCGGTCAGCATTTTATTGGTACAAGTCAGGTAATAAAAGACTTCAGTTCGGTCAACAATCTCTGAACCGGGAGCCCTACCACATTAAAATATGATCCCTCGATACGGCTGCATGCTACAGCACCTATCCATTCCTGTATCCCGTAAGCCCCGGCTTTATCATATGGTTTAAATGTTTCAATATAATAATCTATTTCCTCTTCCGTAAGAACTGCGAAAGTAACCTTTGTTGTTACAGAGAATGTTTTTTCCTTTGTTAATGATAATATAGTGACAGCTGTGATTACCTCATGAGTATTACCGGAGAGATCCTTTATCATCAACTTCGCTTCCCGTGCATCCGAAGGTTTGCCCAGCAACCGTCCATTACACAATACAATTGTGTCGGCAGTAATAACTATCTCATTATTTGAGAGTGTATCTCTGAAAGAACTTGCCTTTTCCCTGGCCAGAAATATTGCAATCTCTTGCCTGGAAAGGTCAGGAGGGTAAGTTTCATTATAATCTCTGATTACAATTTCGAATTTTATTCCAAGCTGACTTAGGAGCTCCTTTCTGCGAGGGGAACGTGATGCAAGTATTATCCTGTATTTATTCAGGTTATCAACTATCATTTTCAAACTAGATTCCAGGTTAATATTGCTTTTACAACCACAGAATAGAGTATCCCGGTAAGCATAGTGATCTTCATTAATGAACTGGCACCGTGAAGCTGTTTCTTGTCTCTGCTTTTGAACACCTGGTAAATAATATAAAGCAGTGGTAAAACAATAAACACTGAAAGATATATTAGTGTTATTTTATCGAAAATGAAGAGCCTCCATACTACGTAAAGCATCGCTATTGTAATGGCTATCAGGCTTGTGACAACAACCTTTGAAGCAGGAATTCCTATTACCACAGGCATTGTGTTCCTGCCATAGGTTAAATCGCCTTCAAAATCTTCAATGTCTTTTATTATTTCACGTGTGAGTGTTGTGAGAAATGCAAAAAGAGAAAAACCTCCCACCCAGTAAAACAGGAAGCTAAGGTCAGGTAATTCAATAGCATTTACTGCATAGTAACGGTAGATAAATGACCACTCATATATTATTACGAGAAAAGGGACCATTGCAGTCAAAAAGGCTACCAGCAGATTACCGATAAGGAACTGTCGCTTATAACTGGCTGAATAAAAGTAGAGCAGACCGGATACCATCAGGAAAAGAATACCTATCCAAACATAGCCGGCTTTCCATGAAATATAAAACCCTGTCGCTACTCCGGTTATATTAAATATGTTATGCCACATCATTGCCTGGTGTCTAGGTATTCTTGTCCCGACAATTACTTTACCCTTGTTAATTAAATCAGTTTTAATATCAAAATAATCATTTATCACATATCCACCGGCAGTTATAAAAACTGTAGCTGCAACAAGAAGTACGAAATAGTACCATGGAAATTGAAGTGTCATAGGAATTAGTTCACCTGCACCACTAAGAGGGATTATACCCAGTTTACCTACAAGCGGTCCTATCACCGCATAACGCATTAACACCATTGTAAGTATCACAATGAGAAGGTTAGGCCATCTTATCAGTTTCAGGAATTCTTTCATCTCACCATGAATATGCATCTGCGTCCATCCAGTTGTTATGAAGCCTCAGTACCTGTTCAATAACATCTCTGACACACCCTTCACCTCCTTTTTTATCAGAAATATATATTGCTATCTCTTTTATTTCGCTATCGGCATCAGAAGGACAAACCGGTATCCCGGCTGTTTTCATGACACCGAAATCAGGAATGTCATCTCCCATAAAAAGAATATCAGAATCGTTGAGATCATATTTTTTCTTGAAGGCATTATAATGATCGAGCTTCGTTTTACTGTTAAGATAAATATCTGTAACCCCCAGTATTTTAAGCCTTCTCATATATTCCTTTGAATTGCTTCCTGAAATTATCCCGATATGATAGCCTTTTTTCACTGCAAGCTGTACTGCATATCCGTCACGGAGGTTTACTGTTCTATTTGGCACCCCAAATGAATTCAGGCTTATTGTTTGCAATGAAAGAACCCCATCAATATCGAAAATAAAGGCTTTTACATTTGCCAGTTCTTCCTTAAAGTTTGCCATTATAATCCTGTTTTATAGTATTTAATGATAGATTCTGTTATCTCTTTATATATACTTTTAAATTCCGGAGAACAAGATAATAAATCAATATGTTTTGCAATAGTATTCTTATCATTTCGTATAGCGGGCCCACTTTGGGATTTGTCCGGACCTATTTCCATTGCTTTTGAAATTGTTTCTTTGATAAGTGGTTCAAGCACGTCAAAAGAGAGTCCGGCTTTTAGTGTTATATCTTTCCCTGCCGTAAGCATGTGATTTACAAAATTACAGACAAATACTGCAGCAAGATGTAACAATTTTCTGTTCTCTTTATCAACGACATAAGCTTTCGCTCCCAGCGTTTCTGCCAGATTCTTCAGCAGCAACTCCGTCTCAGGATTACCTGCTTCAATAAAAAAAGGAATGTCAGTGAATAAGACTTTCCTTTCTTCCGAAAAAGTCTGCAGCGGGTAAAACACGCCCCTTTTATTTATATGATCAGGGAATACCTCCAGTCCAAAGCTTCCAGCTGTATGAGCTACCAGGGTATTTTCATGACATCTGATACTTCTGATAACTTTTTCCAGCTTATGATCCGGAACTGCAACGATGATGACTTCAACCTCTTCCACAAACACAGGATCGGCAGACCAGGTAGCTCCATAATGATCAGCAAGCAACCTGGCACTACCCTCTGATGCTGACACAATATGACGAATATTCATTCCTCTGGAAGAGAATTCCCTGCAGAGAGCTCCAGCCACCTTTCCTGCACCTGCAAAGGATAAATTATATTGTGCCATGAAAAGAATTACTTTTTGCCGTACAAATATGATTTCATCCCGGTGATCTCAATATTATAGATTTTATAGTAGGAATAGTAATAAGAATTACTGCTGTTCATCATATATGTACAATCCCAGAAAACATCACCTGATATCAGGATCTGTTCCTCTCCTTCAAGATCACTATAGTGAGAGAACATTTCCTGAGGATTACAGAAAATATAAGTATCGTAGTAGATTCCGTTATAAACTGCAAAAGAGGCACTTTCGCCATTTGGATAATAAGAAATTGTTGAATAATCCATCAACTGATTGTCAATTGAAAAGAGGATATCCTTCCCGCAACCGCATTTTACCTGTTTTTTACATCCCTGGAAGGAAAAAACCGGTAACAATATTATTGCACTGATAACTATTTTCCGGATAAGGTATGATGTCATCTATTTTGCTTTAACTATATAACTTACAAATTAAGTTTATATTTCACTTATTACAAAACTATTTGCCCCTAAATCCCCTGAAGGGGACTTATTAATAATTACAACTTAAAGCCCCCTTTAGGGGGTTTGGGGCTTTTCGAAAAATAAAGCCGCCTGAATAAATCCAGACGGCTTATCAATGGAGTTATGGAAAACTCAGGCCTGGGCTGTTGGTCCGCCGAAAGTCAGCGGCATAACAGGACCCGACCCTTTTACTTCCTTAATCTGACCATGTACGGCTTCATATTTTGTAATATTATCCTGCATTGCTGCAGAAAGCCGTTTAGCATGTTCAGGAGTAAGGATAATTCTCGATTTTACCTGAGCTTTTGGTATACCCGGCATTATCCGGATAAAATCAATTACGAATTCTGATGCTGAGTGGGTGATTACTGCCAGGTTTGAATATATACCCTGGGCTACCTCCTCATTCAGCTCAATATTAATCTGGTTCTGGTTCTGTTCCTTCTGTTCTGCCATTATTAAGGATTTTATTTACTGTACCATATCACTCCCGGTTTCTACTTCTTCTGATTCCTGTGTAGCATTTACGAGGTTTTCATATTCCTCGAGCGATCCTACTATTATGCTGTTATATTCGCGTTGTCCTGTTCCGGCAGGTATAAGATGTCCAACAATAACGTTCTCCTTAAGACCTTCTAATCTATCGACCTTTCCAAGTATAGCTGCTTCATTAAGAACCTTTGTTGTCTCCTGGAATGATGCTGCCGAGAAGAAACTGTTGGTCTGAAGTGCAGCCCTGGTTATCCCCTGAAGCACCTGGCTTGAGGTGGCAGGTATGGCATCACGGGACTCAACAGTCTTAAGGTCTTTACGTTTCAGAACGGAGTTCTCATCTCTCAATTTACGTGCAGTAACTATCATACCCGGATGAAGGTTCTGTGAATCGCCTGTATCAAGAACATATTTTTTACCATAAATCCAGTCATTCTCATCCATAAATTCGAGCTTATCAACCACCTGGCGTTCAAGGAATTTAGTGTCACCCGGATCGATAATCTCAACCTTACGCATCATCTGCCTTACAATTATTTCAAAATGCTTATCATTAATCTTAACACCCTGCAGACGATAGACTTCCTGTATTTCATTAACAATATATTCCTGTACTTTTGTTGGCCCCTTTATTGAAAGGATGTCTGATGGAGTTGTTGCTCCGTCGGACAATGCAATACCGGCCTTTACATAATCATTTTCCTGGACAAGGATTTGTTTTGACAGGGGAACAAGGTATTTCTTAACCTCATCGCTCTTCGATTTTATTGTAATCTCCCTGTTACCTCTTTTAACCTTACCAAATGTCACCTCTCCATCAATTTCTGATACTATTGCAGGATTTGAAGGATTTCGGGCTTCGAAAAGTTCTGTCACCCTTGGCAAACCACCCGTTATGTCACCGGATTTTCCGACTGCTCTTGGTATTTTTGCCAGAACTTCTCCTGCCTCAACTGTCTTATTAGCATCGGCAACAAGGTGAGCTCCAACAGGCAGGTTATATACTCTGAGCTCTTCGCCTTTTGGTGATAATATCTTGACTGCCGGGTTTTTGGTTTTATCCCTGCTTTCAATTATCACCTTTTCCTTAAATCCTGTCTGCTCATCTGATTCCTCTCTAAAGGTAACTCCTTCAATAAAATAATCAAATCCTATTTTCCCTGAAAGTTCTGAAATGATAACTGCGTTGAAAGGATCCCATTCACAAATAAGTTTTCCCTTTTCTATTTCCTGTCCGGGCTTTAAATATAGTTTGGAACCATATGGAATTGAATGAGTTGTAAGGGCAATCCCGGTTGTCTTGTCTATTATTCTCAGTTCTGCAAGACGGCCGATTACAATATCAATATTTCCTTTTTCGGAATCTTTCTTTGTTACTGATCTTAATTCTTCAATCTCAGCAATACCTGAATAACGGGCAACAAGCCTCGATTCGGTTGTGATATTTGAAGCAGTACCTCCTACGTGGAATGTACGAAGTGTAAGCTGTGTACCCGGTTCACCAATACTCTGGGCAGCAATTACGCCAACAGCTTCTCCTTTCTGTACCATTAAACCGGTTGCCAGGTTACGGCCATAACATTTGGCACATACTCCTTTTTTCGATTCGCAGGTAAGCACTGAACGTATCTCGACCTGCTCAATAGGTGAATCTTCTATTTTCTTTGCAAGTTCTTCAGTAAGTTCTTTACCTGCCTCCACAATAAGCTCACCTGTAAGAGGATGGTAAACATCATGAACCGTAGTACGTCCAAGGATTCTTTCGTAAAGTGATTCAACGACCTCTTCGTTTTTCTTGATAGCTGTTGCAACAAGACCTCTCAAAGTACCACAGTCCTCTTCGTTAATAATGACATCCTGCGATACATCAACAAGGCGGCGTGTAAGATAACCTGCGTCAGCTGTTTTCAGTGCTGTGTCAGCAAGACCTTTACGTGCACCGTGAGTAGAGATAAAATATTCCAGGACTGAAAGTCCCTCCTTGAAATTCGAAAGGATAGGGTTCTCGATAATCTCAGATCCTGAAGCACCCGATTTCTGAGGTTTTGCCATCAATCCCCTCATCCCGGAGAGCTGGCGGATCTGTTCCTTCGAGCCCCTGGCACCAGAGTCAAGCATCATGTAAACCGAGTTAAAACCCTGTTTGTCGTTTGAAAGCTGTTTCATGAGTGACTGTGTCAGCCTGGCATTAACGTGTGTCCAGATATCAATAATCTGGTTATAGCGCTCATTATTTGTAATGAAGCCCATGCTATAGTTATTCAATACCTCCTCAACTTGTTCATATCCTTCCGTAACAAATTTTGTCTTCTCCTCAGGAATAATAACATCATCAAGGTTAAACGAGAGACCTCCCCTGAAAGCAGAATAGAATCCTTGATTCTTGATTGCATCCAGGAAATCGGCTGTTTTGGCCATGCCGGAAAGTTTCAGAACACGTCCGATAATATCCCTTAGTGATTTCTTGGTAAGAATCTCATTTATAAAACCTACCTCTTCAGGGACATACTGGTTGAAAATAACCCTTCCGACAGTGGTTTCAACAATATGATTAACCATTTCGCCATTTACCCTGTCATTAACCTTCACTTTTATTATTGCATGGAGGTCAACCTTTCCTTCATTGTGTGCAATAGTAACCTCTTCAGGTGAATAGAATGTGAGACCTTCGCCCCTTACCTTCTCCTCAGTGGTACTTTTTCTTCCCTTTGTCATATAGTAAAGGCCAAGTACCATGTCCTGTGATGGAACCGTTATGGGCGCTCCGTTTGCAGGATTAAGAATATTATGTGAAGCCAGCATAAGCATCTGGGCTTCGAGTATTGCACCGTTACCAAGAGGCAGGTGTACAGCCATCTGGTCACCGTCAAAGTCAGCATTAAAAGCGGTACAAACAAGTGGATGAAGTTGTATAGCCTTTCCTTCAATAAGTTTGGGCTGGAATGCCTGTATACCAAGTCTGTGAAGTGTAGGTGCACGGTTAAGAAGAACAGGATGTCCCTTAAGTACATTCTCAAGGATATCCCACACAACTGGGTCTTTCCTGTCTACAATCTTCTTAGCCGATTTTACTGTCTTAACAATACCACGCTCTATCAGTTTCCTGATAATAAATGGCTTATAAAGCTCTGCTGCCATATCTTTCGGCAGTCCGCACTCATGAAGATTTAGTTCCGGACCTACCACAATAACCGAACGTGCAGAATAGTCTACTCTTTTCCCAAGCAAGTTCTGACGAAATCTTCCCTGCTTACCTTTAAGGCTGTCGCTCAACGATTTAAGCGGTCTGTTTGCATCAGTCTTTACTGCATTTGCTTTTCTGGAATTATCGAACAATGAATCTACAGCTTCCTGAAGCATACGTTTTTCGTTCCTTAGTATTACCTCAGGGGCCTTGATTTCGATAAGTCTTTTCAGACGGTTATTCCTTATAATTACTCTTCTGTAGAGATCATTCAGGTCGCTTGTTGCAAACCTTCCACCATCAAGAGGTACGAGTGGTCTCAGTTCAGGAGGTATAACAGGAACAACCTTAATGATCATCCATTCCGGTCTGTTAACATTCTTTGATTCCCTGAAAGCTTCAACAACTTGCAGACGTTTAAGTGCTTCATTTTTACGCTGTTGTGAAGTTTCGTTATTAGCTCTGTGTCTGAGTGTATAGGAAATTTCGTCAAGATCAAGACGGTTCAGAAGCTTATAAAGAGCCTCAGCTCCCATTTCAGCAATAAACTTATCAGGGTGATCATCCTCAAGGTATTGGTTATCTTTTGGCAGCGACTCAATAATATCGATATACTCCTCTTCAGTAAGAAAATCCAGAGGTTGGAGCCCATCAGCCGCTTTAACACCTGGATTAACAACAACATATCTTTCGTAATATATTATTGAATCGAGCTTTTTCGTAGGAAGCCCTAACAGGTAACCTATCTTGTTTGGTAATGAACGGAAGTACCAGATATGTGCAACAGGTACTACAAGGGAAATATGCCCCATTCTTTCACGGCGCACCTTTTTTTCAGTCACCTCTACACCGCATCGGTCGCACACGATACCTTTATAACGTATCCTTTTGTACTTTCCGCAATGACATTCGTAATCTTTCACCGGCCCGAAAATTCTTTCACAGAACAAACCGTCACGTTCCGGTTTATATGTTCGGTAGTTAATTGTTTCGGGTTTCAGCACTTCACCACTGGAACGGTCGAGAACCTCTTCAGGTGAAGCAAGACCTATTGATATCTTTGAGTAACTGGTCTTGATTTTATTATCTCTTCTGAATGACATATAATAATTTTTTATTATTCAGTTGTAAAAATTAGCAATAAAAGCGCGCTTAATCGAGTATCACACTTAATCCCAGACCTCTCAGCTCGTGTAATAATACATTAAGTGACTCGGGTATTCCCGGTATCGGCATAGGTTCTCCCTTGACAATTGACTCATAGGCTTTTGCACGTCCTACAACATCATCAGATTTTATTGTCAGTATTTCCTGGAGGATATGTCCAGCTCCGAAAGCTTCAAGAGCCCATACTTCCATTTCACCGAAACGCTGACCTCCGAACTGTGCCTTCCCTCCCAGGGGTTGCTGAGTAATTAATGAGTAGGGACCAATAGACCGGGCATGCATCTTGTCATCAACCATGTGACCAAGTTTAAGCATATAGATAACTCCGACAGTTGCTGGTTGGTCAAACTTCTCTCCGGTGCCACCATCATAAAGGTATGTTTTGCCATATTTTGGCAAATCTGCCTTCACAGTATATTCCGTTATCTGATCAATGGTAGCTCCGTCGAAAATCGGGGTAGAGAACTGGAGACCCAGTTTTTTACCTGCCCATCCAAGTACCGTTTCATAAATCTGGCCAAGATTCATCCTTGAAGGAACCCCAAGTGGATTAAGAACGATATCGACAGGTGTTCCATCTTCAAGGAAGGGCATATCTTCAGCACGCACAATCTTGGCTACTATACCTTTGTTACCATGGCGTCCTGCCATCTTATCACCAACCTTGACCTTGCGTTTCTTTGCAATATAGACTTTTGCCAGACGTACAATCCCTGCTGGCAGTTCATCACCTATTGTGATGTTATACTTATTACGCTTGTAAACACCATCAATCTCCTTATATTTGATAATATAATTATGGAGTAGCTGCTTGATGCTGTCATTTTTCTTCTTGTCTGTAGTCCACTTATTAGGATTAACATTCAGGAATTCAATCTCCTGAAGTTGCTTTAGAGTGAATTTACTTCCTTTTGGGATCACATCAACATTAAGGTAATCCTTAACTCCCTGGGATGTCTTACCATTAACAAGTATAAAGAGTTTATCGACCAGTTTCGCTTTGATTTCTTCAACATTTTTATTGAATTCCTGGTCGATTTTCTCAAGCAAAGGTTTTTCAACAGTTTTAGCCTTTCTGTCCTTTACAGCCCTGGTAAACAGCTTTTTATCAATAACTACGCCTTCCAGGGAAGGCCCTGCCTTGAGGGAAGCATCTTTTACATCACCTGCTTTATCACCGAAGATTGCACGGAGCAGTTTCTCTTCAGGAGAAGGATCCGATTCTCCTTTGGGTGTTATCTTACCAATTAATATATCTCCTGGCAGAATATGGGCACCGATCCTAATCAGACCGTTTTCATCGAGGTTCTTGGTTGCCTCCTCGCTAACATTGGGGATATCGGAAGTAAGCTCCTCAAGGCCCCGTTTCGTGTCACGTACTTCAAGGAGGTATTCATCAATATGCACTGATGTAAACATATCCTCCTGTACTACTTTTTCCGATATAACAATAGCATCTTCAAAGTTATATCCTTTCCAGGGCATAAATGCGACTTTAAGATTTCTGCCGAGAGCCAGTTCACCACTTTTCGTTCCGTAACCTTCGGTCAGCACCTGTCCCTTTTTAACCCTTTCACCTTTTTTTACGACAGGAATAAGGTTGATGCATGTATTCTGGTTTGTCTTCTTATATTTCGGAAGAACATATTTTTTAATATCATCATCGAAGCTCACAAACTTTTCCTCATCGGTGCGTGTATACCTTATTACTATCTCATTGGCATCCACGTATTCAACAACACCATCACCTTCAGCTACGAATAGTATACGGCTGTCTTTGATCACCTGAGTTTCCAGTCCGGTTCCCACGACAGCTGATTCGGGATTAATAAGAGGGACAGCCTGGCGCATCATGTTTGATCCCATGAGGGCCCTGTTTGCATCGTCATGCTCAAGGAATGGTATAAGAGATGCTGCTATTGAAGCAATCTGATTGGGAGCCACGTCCATAAGGTCGATCTTTTCAACTTCCTCAATAGGATAATCAGCTTCATATCTGCATTTTGCTCTTGTACTCTCAAAATGTCCGTCTTTTAAGAGAGGTGCATTGGCCTGAGCGATCATCTTTTCTTCTTCTTCTTCTGCACTCAGCCAAATGATCCCTTCTTTAGTAAAATCAACCTGTGCACTATTTACCTTACGGTACGGAGTCTCAATAAATCCAAGTTCGTTGATTTTGGCATAAACACACAGCGAAGATATAAGACCGATATTTGGTCCTTCAGGAGTCTCTATGGGACAAAGACGGCCATAATGTGTATAATGAACATCTCGAACTTCAAATCCTGCTCTTTCACGTGAAAGTCCACCTGGTCCAAGGGCCGACATACGTCTTTTGTGAGTCATCTCGGCCAGAGGATTGGTCTGATCCATAAACTGTGAAAGCTGGTTTGTTCCGAAGAAAGAATTGATTACTGAAGAAAGAGTTTTTGAATTTATGAGATCTATCGGTGTAAATACTTCATTATCCCTAACATTCATTCTTTCGCGTATTGTACGGGCCATACGGGCCAGTCCAACGCCGAATTGAGCATAAAGCTGCTCACCAACAGTTCTTACTCTCCTGTTACTGAGATGGTCGATATCATCGATATCCGTTTTCGAATTAATGAGTTCGATAAGATATTCGATAATCTTGATTATATCTTCTCTAGTCAAAATCTTAACATCCATATCCGTATTAAGACCCAGCTTTTTATTTATACGGTAACGGCCTACTTCACCAAGATCATATCGCTTGTCAGAAAAGAATAATTTATCAATTACATCACGGGCTGTAGCCTCATCGGGTGGTTCAGCATTTCTCAGCTGACGGTAGATATAGATAACCGCTTCTTTCTCAGAGTTACAAGGGTCTTTTTGCAGTGTATTGTATATTATTGCGAAATCTGACAAAGTAGAGTCATCCTTATGAAGGAGTATTGTTTTTGCACCTGAATCGACAATCAGATCAATATGGTCAGATTCTATCGTTGTTTCTCTGTCGAGGATAACTTCATTCCTTTCAATCGAGACCACCTCTCCTGTATCTTCATCCACAAAATCTTCGATCCATGTTTTCAGGACCCTTGCTGCCAGTTTACGTCCAACAAGTTTCTTTATATTGGTTTTTGAAACCTTTTGTTCTTCTGCAAGGTCAAAAATCTCCAGTATCTCTTTATCACTTTCGAAACCTATTGCACGGAGAAGTGTTGTTACGGGCAGCTTCTTTTTCCTGTCAATATAGGCATACATCACATTGTTGATGTCGGTTGCAAACTCTATCCATGAACCCTTAAATGGAATAATCCTTGCTGAATAGAGTTTAGTGCCGTTAGCATGGAGACTCTGTCCGAAGAATACGCCCGGGGACCGGTGCAACTGTGAAACGACAACCCTTTCTGCTCCATTTATAACAAATGTTCCTCTCTCCGTCATGTAAGGAACGGTTCCGAGGTATACATCCTGAATGACCGTATCAAAATCCTCATGTTCGGGATCTGTACAATAGAGTTTAAGTTTTGCCTTCAGGGGCACACTGAAAGTGAGCCCTCGTTCAATACATTCATCGATTGTATATCGGGGAGGGTCAATATAATAATCCAGGAATTCAAGTACAAAATTATTCCTTGTATCAGTTATCGGGAAGTTTTCAGTAAAGACTTTATAAAGTTTTTCTTTTTTTCTGTTCTCGGGAGTTGTTCCAAGCTGGAAGAACTCACCGAATGACTTTAATTGAACTTCCAGAAAATCAGGGTATTCCAGTAGCGCCTTCCTGGATGAGAAATTTATTCTTTCGGTATTTGTTGAGGACATTTTAAAAAGATTAAGTGAACTTATAATTTAAACGACAAAAGGCTTAGTCCCGAATACTCGGGACTAAACCTAAGACCCAGCAATGTGGTATAACTTATTTAAGTTCAACTTCAGCTCCTGCCTCTACTAATTGGTTTTTAATAGCTTCTGCTTCATCTTTTGAGACACCTTCTTTAACCGGAGCGGGAGCAGAATCAACTACTGCTTTAGCTTCTTTTAGTCCAAGTCCGGTGATGTCTTTAACTAGTTTAACAATCTGTAATTTCTGTCCTCCCGGACTATTAAGAACAACATCGAATGTTGATTTTTCTTCAGCCGCAGGAGCTTCGCCGCTACTTGCAGGGCCTGCTACTGCAACAGCTGCTGCAGCGGGTTCAATACCATACTCTTCTTTAAGTATTGTTGCCAGTTCATTTACTTCTTTAACAGATAGGTTAACCAGTTCTTCTGCAAATTTCTTAAGATCTGCCATATTTATTGAATTTAGTTTGATTATACTTTAATTAGTTTGTTTTTTTGAAAGTGTTTCAAGAACACCATGTAATTTATTTCCACCTGATTGAAGGGCTGATATAACGTTCTTAGCAGGTGACTGAAGAAGGAGTATAATATCTCCTATCAGTTCCTCTTTTGTTTTTATGGAGACTAGTATATCAAGCATTTCATCTCCAAGGTAAATAGATTCATGAACGTATGCACCTTTCAGAACAGGCTTATCATGTTTTTTCCTGAACTCCCTGATAAGTTTTGCAGGGCTGTTCACTGATTGAGTAAACATGATGGATGTAATACCTTTCAGAATCGGATAAAATTCTTCAAAGTTCAGGCCGGATTGTTCAAATGCTCTTTTAAGCAAAGTATTTTTAACAACAACAAGTCTAATGTCATTTTCAAAGCACTTTCTTCTCAGGGTACTTGTATCAGCGGCATTAAGTTCTGCAGTATCAGTCAGATAAAAGTGGCTGTACTCTTTCAATCTTATAGTAAGGCTGTCTATGATAGCATTTTTCTCTTCTCGTCTCATAATTTCAATTACTTTAATTAATCATCCAATCCTTTCGGATCGATTTTTATACCAGGGCTCATAGTACTTGAAAGGAACAGGCTACGTATGTAGGTTCCTTTTGCAGCAGCCGGTTTAAGTTTATTAACCGTTGAGATAAATTCTCTGGCATTTTCAGCGATCTTCTGGGGTTCAAATGAGACCTTTCCGACAGAGGCATGAATGATTCCGCTTTTGTCAACCTTGAAATCAATTTTACCCTGCTTCACTTCATTAACAGCCTTCCCGATATCCATTGTTACGGTTCCACTTTTCGGGTTTGGCATCAGTCCGCGGGGACCGAGTATCCTGCCTAACTGACCTACTTTTCCCATTACGGATGGCATGGTTATTATAACATCCACATCTGTCCAACCTCCCTTGATCTTTTCGACAAAGTCATCTAGACCAACATAATCGGCTCCGGCCTCTTTTGCTTCAGCCTCCTTGTCAGGAGAGCAGAGTACAAGAACACGAGTTGTTTTCCCTGTCCCATGCGGAAGGGATACAACACCACGAACCATCTGGTTGGATTTTCTTGGATCTATACCTAACCTTACATCCAGGTCGATAGAAGCATCAAACTTTGTCGTGGTCACTTCTTTGACCATGGCTGATGCCTCTTTCAACGTATAAAGCTTGTCCTTTTCCAGTTTTTCAAGAGCAAGCTTGCGGTTTTTAGTAAGTTTAGTCATTTTTCTTCTCTTAGTTTTTAAATGGGGAATCACCTTTTACTGTAATTCCCATGCTTCTTGCGGTACCAGCTACCATCTTCATCGCGGACTCTATTGTAAAACAATTGAGGTCCTCCATTTTCTCTTCAGCAATTATTTTTATCTGCGCCCATGTTACCTGTGCTACTTTTTCTCTGTTAGGTTCCTGAGAACCTTTCTTTGCTTTAGCAGCCTCAAGAAGCTGAACAGCCACCGGTGGTGTCTTGGTAACAAAATCAAATGATTTATCAATATATACTGTGATCACTACCGGTATAACTTTTCCAGCTTTATCCTGGGTTCTCGCATTGAATTGCTTGCAGAAATCCATGATATTCACACCCTTAGAACCTAAAGCAGGCCCTACCGGTGGTGATGGATTAGCTCCTCCGCCACGAATCTGTAACTTTATTAGTCCAGCAACTTCTTTTGCCATAATTTAAAATTTGCGTGTTTTTGCGAGAGTCTGACAGTTATTCAGGAAGCATTATAAATATTATAACTGTCAATATCTTCTGTCAATTTTCCTTTTCTACCTGCATAAAACTTAGCTCAAGAGGGGTTTTTCTACCAAATATCTTAACCATTACCTTGAGTTTTTTCTTTTCTTCATTTACCTCTTCTATAATTCCCGTAAAGCTGTTGAACGGGCCATCGATCACTTTTACAGCTTCTCCCACAAAGAAGGGAACATTAAGTTCCTCATCGCTTGCATTCAGTTCATCAACCTTTCCGAGAATCCTGTTTATTTCTGCTTTCCTGAGGGGAACCGGTTCGCCGTCCTGTGATCCGAGAAATCCGATGACATTTGGTATGTTTCTCAGCAGATGTGGTATTTCACCAACCAGTAAAGCCTCAACAAGTATATATCCCGGGAAGAATGTTCTTTCCTTGCTGATCTTTTTTCCGGATCGTATCTGGTAAACCTTTTCAGTAGGAATAAGGACCTGTGAGATATAATCTCCAAGCTTCAGACGGATCACTTCACTATCAATATATTCCTTGACCTTTTTTTCTTTGCCGCCAATTGCCCTCAGCACATACCACTTCTTACTATTCTCACTCATCAGAAAAAGATCTCCTTTTTAGTATAACAAACCGTATATGAATTCCATTATCCTGCTAAAGCCAGCGTCCATGGCTGCAACAATTATAGCAATTATAAGCGTAGCTACCATAACAAGCACAGCGCTATTCTGGAGTTCGTTCCAGGTTGGCCATGTAACTTTATGCACGAGTTCAGTGAATGACTCTTTAAAATATCCTTTTATATTCATATCTCCGATCTATTTGCACGGGAGGAGAGACTCGAACTCCCGACACCTGGTTTTGGAGACCAGTGCTCTACCAACTGAGCTACACCCGTATAGGGTAGTACCGCATTGCGGCACTACTGTTCTCAAACACCGTTTACTGCAGTATTTCTGTAACCTGGCCGGCTCCCACTGTTCTTCCTCCTTCACGGATAGCAAAACGGAGACCAACATTTATAGCTACAGGGTAAATCAGGTCAACGGTTATAGTGACATTATCACCAGGCATTACCATTTCCCTGCCTTCAGGGAGAGTGATCTCTCCGGTAATATCAAGAGTCCTGAGGTAGAACTGAGGACGATAATTATTATGGAACGGAGTATGACGTCCGCCTTCCTCTTTCTTAAGAACGTATATCTCGGCCTTTATCTTTGTATGGGGTGTTATTGAACCCGGTTTGGCAAGTACCATTCCTCTTTTGATCTCTTTCTTATCAACACCTCTAAGCAAAAGTCCTACATTATCACCTGCTTCACCTCTGTCGAGAATCTTACGGAACATTTCAACACCTGTACAGACTGTTTTGCGTTTTTGTGCACCCAGTCCTATCATCTCAAGTTCATCACCCGTAAGAACAACGCCCGTTTCAATACGGCCTGTAGCAACTGTTCCGCGTCCTGTAATTGAGAATATATCTTCAACCGGCATCAGGAAAGGTTTCTGGTTGTCGCGCGGAGGAATAGGTATGTATGTATCAACAGCATCCATCAGTTCAACTACTTTTTCTTCCCACTTTGCTTCGCCGTGCATGGCTCCGAGAGCTGAACCGCGGATAACGGGAGCATTGTCACCATCAAATTTATAGAAATTGAGCAGATCACGTACTTCCATTTCAACAAGGTCAAGAAGTTCCTCATCATCAACCAAATCAACTTTGTTCATGAAAACCAGCACTTTGGGAACGTTTACCTGGTGAGCCAGAAGGATATGTTCACGAGTCTGCGGCATTGGGCCGTCGGTAGCTGCTACAACAAGTATTGCACCATCCATCTGTGCAGCACCTGTAACCATGTTTTTAATATAGTCAGCGTGACCGGGACAGTCAACGTGCGCATAGTGGCGCGCTGCTGTCTGATATTCAACGTGAGCAGTGTTAATGGTAATACCCCTTTCCTTTTCCTCGGGAGCATTATCAATTGAATCAAAATCCCTGATTGCAGATAGTCCTTTTTTATGAAGCACCATAGTAATTGCTGCTGTCAGGGTGGTCTTACCATGGTCAATGTGACCAATTGTACCAATATTTACATGTGGTTTCGACCTGTCAAATTTTTCTTTTGCCATAACTCCAAGCTTATTAAATTTAA